>CAYSNT010000051.1:4100-7518 GCA_964432505.1 uncultured Erysipelothrix sp. | reverse complement strand
TGATTCCAATAGAAAGGAATGGATATAATAATGCCAGTGAGAACTGTTCCAAGATTACTCCCATCAAAGATGAGATGGCAGTACCCCCAATGTAGGCCATCCCCACTTGATAACCTACTGCAATGGCAGAATCAAGTACAGAATAACGTGAGGCAGTTTCATGCATCATGGCAGGGTATAATGGTGCAAAGCCAAGTCCTGTCAGGGCTAAACCAAGCCCTAAGATGATTGGTTGACTAAACAATGTTAAAAGCAGTAATCCAGAGAATGAAATCAATAATCCCGCATTAACCACCACTCGATTGGAAAACTTAGTTAAGATAACACCACTGATGAAGCGACCCACTGTGATCATTAAATAATACATGGAGACAAAATATCCTGAAATATGAAGAGGTAATCCTTTGTGTTCGTAAAGTACAGTATTGGACCATAAGCCTACACTGAGCTCAATGCCGACATACAGAAAAAACAACGCCATCCCACAAAGCATGATGGGTTTAAAAGACCCTTTAGCTTGAGCATGTTCATGATGTTTGTGAGTATCCAATTGTTTCCAAAGGGGAAGTGAAAAGAAAAGAAGAACAGCAATTAACAATTGAATGATCCCAATTAAAAAGTAGCCTAACGTCCAACCACGATTGAGTGACAACGCAAAGGTCATCAGTCCAGGACCCAATGTTGCTCCTACACCCCAAAAACCATGCAACCAAGACATGTGTTTGGAAGAGAAGTTTTGTGCAACCACATCATTAAGCAAGGCATCCACAGCCCCTTGTCCAATGCCTAATCCGATAGAGAAGAGAATGAGTCCTTCAAATGAAGCACTGAATCCAATACCCAATAAGGATAAAGACGTTAATAAAGCACTTGCAAAGGCAACAGGACCAACCCCAAAACGTTCTTTTAAACGGGCTGCATTCATGGAAGAAAGAGTAGACAAAGGCATCATAATTAAAATAACAAGCCCTGCAGCTTGTAGTGGTTGATTAAAGCTTTGACGCATGATTGGCCAACCCACCCCTAATAATCCATCCGGTAATCCAAGCGAAATGAAGGAAATATAAATCAGTAAAAGTAAGATATAGACCGTCGATTTTTTCATAATAACCTCATGAGAGTAGTGTATCATGTTTGATGTGTTTAATTAAGAGGTGTTACAATCAAACCATGAAATTTACCCAACCCTACCTTAATTATCCACAAGCAATGGTTCAACCCATTGATTTTAAACTTGCTGAACAACACTCAGTTTTTCTGTATGTGAACATGGATTTGATTCAGCGTTGTGGATGGGAAGCTTTACTTTCTCAAGCGGGATGTGAACTCTTAAGTGGTCATCAATCATCCATAGAATGCACTCCATTAGCCTTGGCCTATGGCGGTCATCAGTTTGGACATTTCACACGTTTAGGGGATGGACGAGCCTGTGTGATTGGTCGCTCTCATGGCCTTGATGTGTGTCTTAAAGGCAGTGGACCTACGAAGTATGCTCGTGGAGGAGATGGCCTCGCACCACTTCCTTCTCTCATTAAAGAACTCTTGATGTCGACGGCGTTGAATGCACTTCATGTGCCTTCATCACGAACTTTAAGCATCACTTATCATCACAAAACAGCCTTTCGTGAACAAGCACTCCCTGCAGGGGTGTTAGCACGATGCATGCGTACCAATATTCGGATTGGATCAATAGAATACGCCAATGTGTTTCATCACAAAGAAAGTGTTAAGCAAATTCTCATGCTCGCCATCTCACAACTCATGCCAAGTCTATCTCAAGAAGAAGATGCTTTTGAGCGTTTCATTAAAGAGTGTTGTGTGTGGTGGGGTAAGCTCACGGCGCAGTGGGAAAGTGTTGGATTTGTGCATGGGGTCCTCAACAGTGATAATGTGTCTTTAGCTTATGAAACCATTGATTTTGGTCCCTGTGCTTTCATGGAGACCATGAATCATCATCAAGCCTATTCTTCCATTGATGTGTTGAATCGTTACGCGTATGCGAATCAAAACAAGGTCATGCGATTCAATGTTTCCTTGTTTCTTAACAGTTGTGGATCTTTACTTCATGGAGCTATTGACGACTATCTTGCTCTTTTTGATGAATCGTATGAAACGACATTAACCTACTTAACGTCTCGTAAGTTAGGATTAGTACAAGGTGATCTGCAACTGTGGAGATCATTCTTGAAGTGCTGTGAAGACAATCAACTTGATTTCACGGATAGCTTTGTGGCGTTAATGAATGATCGATCATCACTGTATCATACCAGTGATCGATTAGATGCTTGGTTAAAAGAGTATGAAAATCGAATCCACACTCAAGCCATGAGTGAAGAACAGCGTGTCACCATCATGCGTCAAGTGAATCCGCTCATTGTGTTACGCCATGATTTAGTGAATACCATCATTGAACAATGCTTGGATCAAGATTTCTCACTGTTGGATGAGGTGATGGTGATGATTCAAGATCCATTTAATCCTAAATACAAGCATCATCCATGGTTCAAACCTTCTGTATCCAAGATTGTGACCACATGTGGCACTTAAAGCTTCTTTTGGGTATAATAAAGAGAAAGAGGTGTACTTATGATTGATGATTTCAAAGCTTATTCTAATGATCAGATTGAAGTAAGATATTCAAAGAGTCGTTGTACCCATGCGGCTGAATGCGTTAAGGGATTAAGAGCTGTCTTTAATGTGCGTCAACGTCCATGGATTAATGTGGATAATGCCAGTGTGGATGAGATTGTGGAAGTGATTCATCGCTGTCCTAGTGGGGCACTTGAGTACACCATTAAGAAGCCTAAATAAGTCACATGATTACCATCGAACCCACGGTTGAAAATATCGCCTTTCTTAAACAATGTCAACGTCATCTTAAAGATCAAAGAAAGAATGCTTTCTTAGACAAAGAGGTCACTTTTAAAAACCATGAAATGGTTCAAAAAGCGATGGCTAAAGCGCAATTTCATGAATTTCTAGGGGATCAGTCCACGTGGCCATCCCTTTTTTATAGTGTCAAGAACTTTAAACAGAATCCCTATTACAAGCATGTTCCTCTACATCCTTCTTCATCTCATCACATTGAATTAAGCACGATGACATTTTTACCTCATCGCTTATTTAACCTTGAGAGTGTGGTGGATGATCCACATCAAGCATGCAATGATTCAATGGTACTCAGGGCATTGGATGAACCGTTAGTGACGCGTGTTCTTCATCGTAAAGGCATTCTTTGGATGATGAATGTCCCTTCTGAAACCCACACCATTGATCCCATTGCACAGAAGGTTTCAGGTCGTGTGTTAACCTTTGGATTAGGCATAGGCTATTTTGTATATATGGCCGCTTTAAATCCAAAGGTTACTTCCATTACGGTTGTGGAGAAAGATCCTGTCGTGATTGATTATTTCAATGA
>CAYSNT010000051.1:0-4000 GCA_964432505.1 uncultured Erysipelothrix sp. | reverse complement strand
TTAGTGCATGTGATGCTCAATGCAACACAACGCTATGATGCCTTAACCCAAGAATGCATTGATAAAACAAGAGCATACTTCAAAATCCATCCTCACCACTGCATGAGTGTTCAAGACATTCAAAAGGTGTTGTATGATCATGAGTTGTATCGTCGCATTGCGAAGCAAACGTTATCGCACAAGTCGGTAGCCAAGATAACCAAATAAACCTAAACCTATCCAAGATCCAATCAGTCCTGTGGCTTCATATCCACGTTGGCCTAAGAACACAAATGAGGTGAAATAATTACCCCCTATTTGAATACCGACAATCAGACCAATGATAAATCCACTTAACATGAAGCCTAACACTAAAAGAATTTTAAGTATGCGTTTAATCATGGGGTTCTCCTTGATGACACAAGAAACAGTCAGTGTCATGATCATTGATGATGCCTATGGCTTGAAGATACGCCTGAATAATTTTACTGCCAACAAATTTCATCCCTCGTTTTTGTAAATCGATACTGACTTGATCACTGAGTTCACTGGTCGCATTCCAACATTGAGGATTGCGGTAAGTGATCAGTGGTTGATGACTCACAAACGACCAAAGATATGCACAAAATGATCCATACTCATGAATGATGTCAATGACTTTCTGTGCTTGAACAATCGACGCTTCAATTTTCCCCCGATGTTTAATGATGGACGTTTGCATCATTTGATCTACTTTATCTTGATCAAAATGAGCAACTCGATAAGGATCAAAGCCTTCATAAGCTTCGATGTAAGCAACTTCACGTTTAAGAATCATTTCCCAGGAAAGACCCGCATGGGCACTTTCCATCACAAGCATTTTAAACAGATGATGATCATCAAACACAGGAACACCCCATGAGGTATCATGGTAGTGTTGAATAAGAGGTGAGGCGTGGGTTGCCCAGTAACAACGTTGTTTCATACTATGATTATACCACTAAGATGAAGGAGTCACTATGATAGACCAAATCCTTTCTTGCCTTGAAGAACACATCACTTTATCACCTGATCAAAAAAAAACAACTTCATGAACGCATTCAAAATCACGACCATGTATGGTTGTGTGAACATCCCCACACGGGAATCATGACTTTTGAAGATTGGATATACAACACCACCATTTCCAGCCAACAAGTCATCATTGGGTGTGATCATGATGAATCAACCCTTCAACGCCTTCAATCCCACCTTCAAGAATACATGCATGCTCATTCATCCATCACGATGTTTAACACCATTGTGAATGACAATCGTCAAGACATCATTCATCTGTTCAGTGAATGTGGATTTGAACCATGGTATGACTATAAAACTATGAAGGCTTTTGAGTGTACTGCCATCACTAAGCATCAACTCACAAAAAGAAACATTCAACCTGATGATTTTGAAACCTATATCACCACCATGGGAGAATGTTTCGTTCCTATGAGGAGTAGTGTTGATATTCAACCCCACAATGTGGTGGATAAGTTGTGGGCAACACCGCAACTTAAAGCACAATGTTTTAATGATTGGATGCAAGATCAAGCCAATACCTACTTGTATTTTGATCAAGATGAGTGGGTAGGGGCAGGTTTAATTCTTGATGGTCATGACATTGATGATGTGTTTGTGCCACCGTACCACCAAGGAAAAGGGTATGGGAAGGCCATTATCATTGATTTAATGAACCAAATCCTTGAAAATGGCAAAACGCCTACCATTGGCTTTGTGGGGATCAATGAGAAAGCAGGAGCATTGTATGAGCAGTGTGGTTTTAAAGTGACACGGCACACTCATCATTTAAGACGTAAAATTTAACACTCTCTTCATCCTTTGTGCCTTCATATTAGGTATGATGATTCAAAAGTAGAATACCATGAGAACGCTAAAAATCTTATTTGTCTGTGTTCATAACTCATTTCGCTCACAACTGGCTCAAGCCATTGCGAACCAACGTCATCCTTCCATACTTAAAGCCTTCAGTGCAGGTTTAGATGCCAGTCGAGGCATCAACCCATTGGCTTTGGCAGGTGCACTAAGACATGGGTACGACTTATCATCTCATCATGTTACAGATGTTTTTGAATTGTATAAAGCAGGACAAACCTTTGATATTGTAGTGGCAGTATGTTCTAAGGATGCTTATGAGCGCTGTCCAATCTTTCCTGGAGTCCATAAGCGTCTTCATTGGCCTTTGGATGATCCTAGCGCAATGCAGGTCAGTGAGGAAGAAAAAGCTTATTTAACTGATAAACTTATTCATCAACTTGAAGAGAAAATAGATGGACTAGTGACACAAGTGATAGAAGAAAAGCAAGTTTAGCTAATTAAGCTAATCTTGCTTTTTTAATCCATTGTGTTATCACAAAGATGAGGGTGGTGGCAGGCAGGGTGAGAATTAATCCTAATGAACCAATGATTCCCATCATCAGTTCAAAAGCATAGAATTCGGTGTTAAAAATAAAGAAAGTGGGTTGACCATACACTGCCATTAACACTAGCATGCTTAGAGATGCGCCAACATAAGCTAAGATGAGGGTGTTGGTCATCGTGGCGATCATGTCTGCAGACATGTGATAGGCTGAAGACACATAATCTTTGATGGTTTTTGACGAATCCTTAAGTTCATGCAAAGCACTGGCTAAGGACATACTGACATCCATGATAGCTCCAAGAGAACCAATAATAATACTCGTGAAGAGAATACCTCTTAAATCAATTTGTATGCCTTCGATATTTAAGAGGAAGAAGGATTGTTCATCAATCAAACCACTCATTCTTAGATAGCCTAAGAAGAATATGGCTAAACCTGATGAAGCGGCTAATCCAATCAGTGAACCTAGTGTCGCATGAAAGGTTTTCAAAGAGAAACCACCAATCATGATGAAGGATCCTATCAAAATATACATGCTCATTAAAAAGGCAGGCATGATGAGTGATTGAGACGTCAGCACTGCAGGGATTAACATTCTTAAGATCACATGGATACTGAAGGCTAAGGCAAGCAATGCTCTAAAGCCTTTGAAACGTCCAATCAATAACACGGCACCCACAAACAACGCAATAAGAATAAGCAGTCCTTCTTCACGTTGATAAGTGACCACACTGAAATAGAGTTCATCATCAATGGATAAGGTATTAATCAAAAGTTTATCATTCACTTCAATCGGATAAATCTCCGTTTCCACATCATGAACTTGAATAGGTATATCCAGTACATCATCTTTGAATGGATTTGATGTGACTCTGACACGAAGTGTGAGTTCAATCACTTCTCCACCAAACCCATCATCCACTAAAGATTCATCCAACACTTCCAAGACAGTTACTTTTAAGAAATCATCATTGGATAACACATGATTTAAAGATAAGTTTGACATCTTATCTTGGTAATGATGATCAAGGTTGTAGGAAAGCACTAGAATCAACACAATGCTTAACACCCATAATCCATGTTTAATATTTTTCATACACACTTCCTTTCATATCCCCATCTTAATGCATGATTGGCCACATGCACCAAGCCACAATACTCAAATCCACATTTTAGAATGAGTCCTTGCATCTTTTTATTATCAGGATGGGTATCAATACGACATCCATTCATCTTATTTTTTTCACATTCATCCACTGCAAACATCAAACATTGACTGGCTAAGCCTTGATGTTTCATGGTTGGATTAACACATAAGCGATGCACCACACCATAAGGTGAATCAAAGGACCAAGTTCCTTCTTCAATGATTTCATAATAAGGATCAACTTCAAACAACAACGCAAAGGTTGCACATACCTCATCCTTCTCATTCACTAAAACATACGATCCTTCTTTTTGAATATCCAATTGTAAACTTTCAAAATTAGGATAGTGGTTCTGCCATTGATCAATACCTTGATCACGTAAGAAAAGGGCAGCTTGTTTGTATAGGTTACATACTGATTAAATGTGGTGAGGTTGTGTTTTCATGATCTTCATAACGTTCATTATAGAGTAAAA
>CAYSNT010000050.1:4549-7734 GCA_964432505.1 uncultured Erysipelothrix sp. | reverse complement strand
TTGAGTTTTTGGCTTTACTTTGAATGACTCCAACAACATCCAGCTTCAACATGCACTCTTTTAATACAATCCCATAAGTGTTGATTTCAGCATAAGTATTACCTTTAATATGATTAGCTGTTAGAACTGCCTCAAGTTTAGATTGAACAAGTGTTGCTCCTCTAACATTGATCACTGCACCTTCTTCCACTAAATCATAATTAACATTTTTAACATGACTTCCTTCAGTTAATTCACCCACTGCTAATAAAACGTTAGAGTTACGCATTAAGGACCAACGTTCTTCAAAATGGATGGATTCATTGCTTTGGTTCATTTCTAAAATTGCCCAATCGGCTGATTCTTCAATTTTGACATTCAACGTGAGTTTTCCATGACCTGTGATGTTAATAAGAGCATTTCCCTTTGATCGCTTTGGAGCAATCAAATTCACTGCCATGTCATCACTCACTTGAATGTTGATTGTATGTAGTCCACCCATTTCCAATTCTAAAGTAGAGCTTTTTACAATCACACTTTCAAGATTAGACATTTCTAGCCCCCTTAGTGGATTCATTTACAGCACATGATCCAACACTGACTACTTGCTTCTTAGGTTTTTCTTCACCTTCTTCGACAATTTGAATACCTAATTCATTAGCGATCCATTCATATCCTTCAGCATCGATTTTGGATACTAATGATGCGTCAGAATCCATAACGATTTGACCATCAATCATGATATGAGTGTGTGTAGGGACTAATAACTGGAAGAAACGCTCATAGTGAGATACGACCATCATTCCCATGTCTTTGTTTTTTACCATATCATTGATGACATTAGCAACAATACGCAAAGCATCAATGTCTAAACCTGAGTCGATTTCATCAAGCATCGCAATCTTTGGTTTTAGTAATAACATTTGCATGATTTCATTGCGTTTCTTTTCTCCACCCGAGAAGCCTTCATTCACATAACGATGAGCTAAATCAGGTTTCATTTCTAATGCTTTAACGGCTTTTTCCATTTCTTTAATGAATGAGAAAAGATTTATGGGAGTTTCACGACGGGCGTTCATTGCGGCCTTCATGAAATCTGAGTTGGTTACTCCTGGAACTTCTTGAGGATATTGCATCCCTAAGAATAATCCAACTCGGCTTCTTTCATCCACTTCCATCTCTAGAACATTCTCTCCATCAAAAAGGATCTCTCCTTCTGTTACCTCATATTTAGGATGTCCCATAATGGTTGACAATAACGTTGACTTACCATTTCCATTGGGTCCCATAATAGCGTGAATTTCACCTGTTGCGATGGTTAGATTAACGCCTTTAAGTATTTCTTTATCTTCGATCGATACATGTAGATTTTTAATTTGTAAAACAGACATACAGTTTACCTACCTTCCTGACAATAACTTTAACAAATTAGCGCTCTTTTCTCAATTAAAAGCACTTATTTTGGGACAATCTTTGATTTATTCTCTATTACTGTGCTTAGAATCACAATTATGTTTTGTGAATGTATGTGAAAACAAAACCCTCATTCATGTTCAATTGCATTTTAGAGGTGGTTAAATTATAATTATGTGGCATACAAGGAGGTCTACATGATCAATTTTATTAAGAAAAATTGGTTCATTGTTCTAATCGGTATTTTGTTCATAGGTGCTACCGCATTTTTCGCCTTTGAACAAACTAAAGACTTATTACCAGGTAAAACTGTTAATGGTAAAGATATCGTCTTTGAAATTAATGGACAAGCGATTACAGCAGACGAATACTATTTGGAATTAGAACGCCAGTTTGGTATTCAAGCAGTTTATCAACTCTTTGAAAGAGCAGTACTTAACCAAGTTGGTAATCGTACTGATGACATTATCACTGATGCTCGTTTACAAGCTGAGTCAACCATCAATAGTTTTAAAGACTATTATGGTAATGACTATGAGTCTTATTTATTGGAAGCTTTAAGAGCTGTAGGAATTAGCAAAATCAGTGATATGCACCTTTTCTTTGAAAGTGCATTGATGCTTGAAGATATGCTAACAACCTACTTCAGTGAAGACGCACAATACAACAAATTTTTAACTGAGAGAAAACCACGTATTATTAGTCACATCTTAGTTCGTATGACTAATCCAAATCAACCTACTGAGGCTGAGCAAACTAAACTTGACACTGTCAAAGAAAAACTTGCAGCTGGTGAAGACTTTGCAGCCTTAGCGAAAGAGTATTCTGATGACACAAACTCAGCAGCACTTAATGGTAAGTTAGGCTTAATGGACTCAACGACTCAGTTTGTTCCTGAATTCTTAGCAGCTGCTCTTCAACTGACTGAAGAAGGACAACTATCTGCTTGGGTAAAAACAACCTTTGGATATCACATTATTCGTCTTGATTCTTTGAGCAAAGAAGACATCGTTAAAGATGAACAATTCTTAAGTCGTATGGTAGCATTGTTCCCTAATGCCCAACAGCAACTGATTTGGGAAAAGGGTCAGTCCTTAGGATTAACATTCGGTAATGCTGAATTTGAGCAACGTTTTATTGATTATTTTAACTCACTTGTGAGTGAAGATGAAGAAGGAGATGAATAAAATGAAAAAACTCATAGTTTTATTTTCACTTCTTATAGCCCTTGCAGGATGCAGTGATGCCGTCGCAAAACTTTCTGCTCCTAACACCAAAGTTCTTGAAATTGGAGATACAGTCATCACCCAAGGTGAAATGTATCAATTCATGACAAGCAGTGATACTTCAACTTTAATTATCAATATGGCAAAAAACGTTATTCGTAACGCTAAAGTTGAAATTACTGACGAGATTAGAGAAAAGGCTGAGGCTGACTTAGTGGTCATGAAAGATATTCTAAAAGATGATTTCTTGGCTGGTTTAAGACAACTTGGTTATACTTCTGAAGAGGATTATGTTGAACGTGCATTGATCCCTTTAGCTCAGCAAAATGCAATGATGAAGAAGTACATTGAAGACAACACAGACTTTGTTATCGCAACTTATTTCCCTCGTCGTGCAAGAATCATTGAGTTTGCAGTAGAAGAAGATGCAAAAGAAGTACTTGAAGCAATCAAAGCTGGTGGCAACACTGAAGAATTAGGAAAAGCCAATACAACTTCCCTTGATTTCTTTGGACAACTTGCAACATACCATCGTGATAGCACACTTCCTAATTCCATCAAAACTGT
>CAYSNT010000050.1:0-4449 GCA_964432505.1 uncultured Erysipelothrix sp. | reverse complement strand
GCGGCTTTTATAAAGGAGAAAACAATGTGCTTATTTTGTAAAATCATACAACAAGAGATTCCATCCTATAAGGTTTATGAAGACGATAAAATATACGCATTTCTAGATATCTTTCCTATGAGTAAAGGTCATACGCTTGTAGTTCCTAAGAACCATTCAGATCATGCTTTACAAGCTTCCTCTCAAGACATTGAAGCTTGCTTTGATGCCATTAAGCAGATTACATCTCATTATGATAAGACGCTTAAAGCAACAGGTTACAATATTGTGAGTAATGTTCATGAATCATCAGGACAAACGGTACTACATACTCACTTTCATATTATCCCACGTTATCATTTAGAACCTACTTTGTTTGATTCCTTCAAAGAAGTTAAAGAACAATTGGATTTATTCTCATTGCATAAAGACATTAAGCTATAAAGAAAACACCCTTGAGATTAAACTCAAGGGTGTTTTTACTATCCTTTTTTCTTATAGAAGGTACGGTTCTCTAAACTAAAGACTCTAGCAGTAAATGTTCCTTCTTCCGTGTTTTCCATAGCTTTATTAAACATATTCATTCTAGCATCAAGATTATCAATTAAATGAAGAATCTCAGCTTCTGGTACTAATGGAAGCACAGGTGATCCATATTCATACTGGCCATGATGTGATAAAACCATGTGTTGAAGAAGCATCGTTTCTTCTGTATTATCTACACCTAATACCTTTGCATGATGATAAATCATCGCATTCACTATTGAGATATGGCCGAGTAGTCGCCCTACTGTTGTGTATTCAGTTAGAATTGGTCCAGAAAGTTCCACTGTCTTACCAATATCATGAAGTAGAATTCCACTCATCAATAAATCATAATCAAGTGTTGGATACAACCGCAACACTTCTTTAGCAAGAAGTATCATGCTAACCACATGACTTGCTAATCCACCTTTGTACTCATGATGGTTCTTGCTTGCTGCAGGATATTCATAAAAATCATATCCTACTTCCTTAACAATAGATGAGACCAATGAATGATACACAGGATTCTTTATTTCAGCAATGAATCCTTCAATTGATAACTTCAGATCTTGAGATGAGACATCAGATTCAGGTAGAAAATCATCAATCCTTTGAGCTTTTTGATCTAAAGCTTTCACATCAAATAACTTAAGTTGTAGTTGCTCACGATAGTTAAGCACTTCAAATGAGACTTGAATGATTTGTCCTTGCTTGATGATTTGTAACTGCTCAGGTTTAACATCCCATAGTTTTCCTTCAATCTGTCCTGATTTATCTTGAAATGTGATGGATAAATAAGGTGATCCTTTTGTGGTAACACCTTGAATAATGTTACTCACCAATAATGGTAAATCATGTTTTTCTTTGTCTTTGAATTGTTTAATATTAGTCACGTTCATCCTCCTCTAATCCATCGATAACCTGTTGAATTGTTTCAAATCTGAAACCTTTATTCACAAGTTGTCTTAGTAAGGTTTGACGCGCCTTATATGGATCTAATTGCTTTCTATCTAATCTGTCTTTAAGTTTGGCTGCTTCATTTTGACATATGATAAACTCTTCAGTTTCATCCATATCATAATCTAATTGATTTACGATTTCAGTTGCTAATGCTGGTTCAAACCCTCTTGAAATAAGACGTGTTCTGATCTTACTCTTTTTAGCCATCAAAGGCATATCATGCAATGATGATTTTGTTTTCTCTGCAAACATCAAAGCACGATCATACTCGTTTTGTCGTGTTTCTTCACTTAATACTCTTAAAATCATTTCATAGGGAATACCTTTATCTTGCAAAGACTTAATGATTTTGTTCTGTCCAACAAGAAGTGATTGGAAGTTCATAATCATTGAAGAAGTATATCTAACATCATCAATGTACCCATATGATTCTAACTTTGCTACAATATCATTCATTTGAGTGGCTGTCAAATTTCCCAATTCATGTAAGAAATCAAATATTTCTTTTCTGGTACGATCTTTAAAAGCAATCTTCTTAACGCATTTCTCAAATGCTTCAACAATCTTTTGATCATCTTCAAATCTTTGATAAGTGTCTTTGTTCACAATAGATCCCTTCTTTAGTTTAAGTTGCTTGATCAACTCAGGGAAGATTTTGACTTTGCTCTTCTCAAATTTTGAAATAAGCTCCACTTCTGAAATATCATTTTTGACAGTAATATCATCAACATAGTACGTTGAGAAATATCGTTTGATTGCTAACTCATAAGTTTGAGTCACTTTCTTAGCAAAACTTAATCGGTCAAACTTCTCCACAACTTTGTGAGCATTATCTTCAATGTGCTTCTTCTTTTCATCACTAAGGGTAGTGAACACATGGACCTTCTCAGCAAATTCTTGTGCATTCGCAAAATAATAACCTGTTTGATCTTCAAACACAAGCTCTTCTAATACATCATCTTTGCGAGCAAACACAGGTAACCCTGAAGCTAATGCTTCAATGAATGTGAGACCCTGTGTTTCCGTTAATGAAGCAGAAACAAACATATCTGATAATCCATAGATTTCCGCAACCATTTGATTAGGAACTTTTCCATAGAAAATAATGAAATTATTAAGATGATGACGTTCTGTTTGAAGTTGAAGTTCCTCAAGCTCTGGACCTGACCCAACTACTAAGAATTTAACCTTTTTATTGATTTTTGTTAATTCACACATTCCATCAATGACAACATCAATGCTCTTTTCTTTAGCAATACGACCAACATAAGTGATAATGTAATCGTCACTGGATGCACCTATCTTTTCTCTGAAAGCTTCTTTCTCTGCTTTAGTATAGGTCTTTTTAAAACGATCTAGATTTAGTCCAGTTGGAATAACATGAATTGGTGTTTCAATTTGATAGCGTTGTAACATCTCTTTGGTCTTATCTGATGGAGAAACAATCGCCTTACAATGAGAACCATAAAGACGAGATAACTTCATCACTGTCTTCTTTGCTAATCGCTCCACCGTTTTAGAATTAAAAATATTCACATAGTGAGTATAATCTTCATAGGTTGTATGATAGGTGGAAACGATAGGAAGCTTCAACATACTTCCCATGATGTGTCCAAAGATACCAACACCAAACTCTGTATGCACATGGATCACATCTAAATTCATGGATTTCACATGATTGTACGCAAGAAAATGGGCAGGTGTCGTTAGCACATACCCATACATGCGTTTGATTTCAATTCCAGGTAATCTTAAAACATTGTCTTCAAATTTTGTGGTGATCAGCTTAGCATGAGTCGTGATCACAAACACCTCATGCCCTAGTTCTTGTAAACCTTCTTGTAATGTGACAATAGAACTCACCACACCATTGATATCTGGAGTATATGTGTCTGTAAATAACCCGATTCGCATAATTACCTCATCTTCAATTTATATGTCATATAGAATACAAATCCTATCAACATTATCATATAAAATGACACAAAACGCCACACTATCATCGTAGAAGTTGCTACGATTTGATTGGTGAAGATAGAAAACAGAATAATAAAGAGCACTTCAGTCCCACCTGCACCCCCTGGTAGTGGAGCAAACACTTTAAGCATTCCTAAAAAGGCAGAAAGTGCCATGATGTCCAAAAATGTGATGGAGCTGAATTGAATACCAAATGAGCGGATAACTAAGTATGGAATGAAGTAAAACAAGGTTACCTTGATGATATACATGAACGTCACTTTAGCAACTTCATCTAAATTATGAATAAAAAGCTCTTGTGCTTCACTGAATTGGTCGACAAATTCGATGACTTTCTTCTGATTCTTCTCAATTGATTTGATCAAATGAAGTGATTTAAGAATCTGAAGTCCTTTCATTAAAAACCATTGATTGAAACGAGGTGATTGAACAATAAGGAATAAGAAGAGAAGCACCATTAGATTAATAAAGAAACCTAAGAAAACCAGTGTTTGCATCGTTGTATTGAGTAATCTTAGGATACCAAACTTTGTAAATAAGAAGACAAATCCTACAATCACTAATGCTGCTTGATGAATAATAAATTCCAACCAAAGAATGCTTGCTGCGTTGCCAGATTTTACCCCTTGTTTACTGAATATAATGGCTTGTGCTACTTGCCCTCCACTGGATCCAGGAGTTATACCATGAAAGAAAGCTGCGATAAATGCATTCTTAATTCCTTCAATGTATGTGTATGTTGGATTCGTGACTCTTACAAGTCGAGTCAATGATACTCCTACCAAGATATGATAAAGTATGGTTAATGTGACAATAAGAATCACATATCCTAATCGTATGTTGCTTAGCAATCGAGTAATAGAAGAAAAGTCATTGGCCATGATAAAAAGCATCATTCCAATGACAGATATAAATAGTGCAAAATGTAGAAGATTTGACTTACTCAGTTTCATGACTGTATTATATCAAATCATACAAATAAGTCAATTATGATTATCACAATGATTG
>CAYSNT010000049.1:0-7745 GCA_964432505.1 uncultured Erysipelothrix sp. | reverse complement strand
AGGCTTTTGGAATAATGTATGTCCTATGCAATGATTTTTTATACATTAAGAAAGTAAGGTACGAACGATGATTACTCACAATAGAATTAAAACAAACATTTTTTCAACATTGATTGGACTTTTGTTTAGTTTAGGTTATTTATACTTCTATATCAATGGAACCTTCGGGAAAGCACTTTTTGATTGGTCATTTTTAAGTGGCTTAATTATGTCAATTGTTCATCCAGTTTCCCTCATTGGATTAGTACCGTTTATTATCATCATATATTTAAGAAGCAAGAAGAATTTTCATCTTGGTTTTGAAAACATGATCAAATCGATAATACTTCATCTTACTGTTTTAGTTGTAGCAACTATAATAATTGTTATCGTGTATTTTATAGATAAACAGATTGCACTTATCTATGCCTTTATTTACTTTTTCATTATTGGTTTTTTTAGTTCTTATTTAGTTGGTATTCGTTTATTTGCGGTAAAGGATTCTGAAAATAGATTGAACTCTAACTAGATTATTGCATTTGTTTTCTGGTATGGTAACTCTTCATAAGACAAATAACTTAGTTATTAGTTTTAGCACTCGACTTCAGAACATATCTGAAGTCCTTTTTATGAGAAAAACAAAGAATCACTCAAAAAGAAGAAGTGACAGGATTCCTTTATAGAATAGGATGACAATGGGCTTTAAAAAACAAAGCTAATTCATCAAATACTTTTTGACTTTCTTCAAATTGAGGAAAGGTAATGGGAAAGACATGATAAAGTGGTCGCTTTCCACCTTTCTCAAACCACAACACTTCATGAACATGGTTGGACTCCACACAAGCTTGAATGGTTTCACGACTGTCTTGTTTCAAGAAGTCGTCTTCACTTCCAATGATCATGCATGATGAGGCATCTTGAATATGATGGAGTGGAGTTTCCATGTAATGGATGAAATCGCTAGACTTCGTATGTTTAAAAGCAAATTCATGAACAAAGGAAAGCGTGTCTTCTCGTTTTAAATTCACCATGATGCAAATTAAACCAATGGCTTTGATTTTAATTTGAAAT
This sequence comes from uncultured Erysipelothrix sp., assembly GCA_964432505.1. Taxonomy (GTDB): domain Bacteria; phylum Bacillota_I; class Bacilli_A; order Erysipelotrichales; family Erysipelotrichaceae; genus UBA6182. The sequence continues at coordinate 6,695 of CAYSNT010000049.1, read as the reverse complement.
GTTGGATAGATTAATCCAAAGTGAGGTTGTGGGTTATTCAATAGCATACTGCACACTAAAGACAAATAGGCACCTGCAGAATCCCCCATCATGACCACATGATCCCCACTCAGTTGATACTCTTCACATCGAGAAAAGAGAAAATCAAAGGTGACAAAGAGATCATTAAGTTGATCATGAAGGGTTGCTTTTTCAAGTAAAGGATAATCTAAATTAATCACATTGAATCCACGTTTCGCCATCTCAACACTCGCATGAAGATTCAACGATTTATCACCATAAAAGAGGCCTCCACCATGAATCATCATGCACGTTGGGGTTGTATGATCATGATGTTCATTATAGATCAAATCTGCTTTTCGTAGTGTCTGAGCATTCACAATAATCTCTTTGATTAATGAGGCCTTGTACTTGGGTGATCCTTGAATCATGAGGCGTGGTTTATCCATCGCTAACATGGCTCGGCGCATGAAGCGCATTCGCTTTAGTCCTTGACTCATGAGGAAGACCTCAAGAAGAAGGCTTTAATCCACCCTTCATTCATGATACGCAGTAGTTTTAAAACACTTTTCTTAGACAACTTTCCTGATGAGAAATTAATCAAAGATCGTAAAGGCATTTCTAAGATCATATGATCAATCATGGCTTGATTAAACTCATCCGCCACCCCTTGACTCATGGATTTGGAAAGTTTTAACACCACCCACAATAAGGCTTTTCCTAAAGGATGATGAGCACAGTCTTGAAGGGTTGAATTGAGGGTATAAGGATGAAGTGGAGTTGGTTCTGGCACCTTTCTTTGAAGCAGTGATTCAAAATCGTCTAAAGAAGGATTGAAGTCTGAGCGTGGATTAAAATATGGTAAATGACTTTCATCCTTCACCTGATCCTTAGATTCAATCATGAGGGTTGATTTGAGGAAGAAATCTTGAGAACTGGTACCCACATGAATCATCACGGGACCAGCTTCAATCTTAGGTTGGTTCTCTTGAACGATAGCACATTCACTGACAGGAATCACAATCGTAAATGGTTGGGATTCATGCGCTTTAAGATGTATTTTCTTGAATCCTAGTAGCGTTAAGAAAGGTCGAATGACTTTGGAACATGGATAATGAGCATACACTTGGATGGTTTCTGCCCCATCATAGGATGTTTGATTATGAATCATCCCTTGAACAATGATCTCATCTTTAATCAGTTTCACACTTTCATTGAAAATCATGAAGTGAGCATAACTAAGCCCATAACCAAAAGGAAACAAAGGCTGAATCTTGGATGTGCTTAACCAACGATACCCGACATACACACTCTCACGGTATTGAACTTGTTTATGTTGTCCTGGGAAATGGTGGTGGGATAAATGATGTGAAACATCACTGGCAAAGGATTCTGCTAATTTACCACTTGGTGAAACGACTCCAAACAACACATCCACTAAAGCTTCCCCACTAGCTTCCCCTCCTAAATAAGCTTCTAGTATGGCTTGAGGTTGATTCATCCAAGGCATCACAACAGGAGCACCATTGGATAAGACCACAACCACCTTGTCATGGTGTTGACAACAGGCTTCAATGAGTTGGATATGATTGATTGGTAAGTTGAGATGAGTGCGATCAAATCCTTCACTCTCATAGCGATCAGGTAGTCCAACCATCACCACAACCACATCACTGCCTTGAACGCAATTTAATGCGTCCGCAATAAGTTGAGGATCAAGTTCATCTGATTGATGAGGATAACCGGATGAATAAGTATAATTGATACCAGCTTGTTCACAGGCCTCAAGTAGTGACACAACCCGATGAGGGTTAATTAAACTGCTACCACTGCCTTGATAGCGAGGTTTTTTCGCCATTTCACCAATGATAGCAATCTTCATGTCTTTCTTGAGTGGTAACACATGATTTTGATTTTTAAGCAGCACCATCCCTTCAGCCGCAACACGACGTGCTAGGGTGTGATGATCATCAAGGTTAAGTGGGGGTTGAGGTTGATTAAGGGTTTTAGAGGCTTGATGAATGAGTTTTAAAATGGTCAACACACGCTCATCAAGTGTGTCCATGGACAAGGCACCTTGATGTATCGCATCCACAATAACCTTGATTTGATGATCATACCCTCCAGGCATTTCCACATCCTGGCCATGCGTGAGTCCTTGAAGTCGATCATCATTGGCTCCCCAATCAGTGATAATAGCCCCTTGATACTGCCACTGATTTCTGAGTAACCCATTGAGTAAGGTGGGATGCTGAGACATATAGTGACCATTGACTTTGTTGTAGGAAGTCATGATGGTCCATGGATGAGAGGATTGAATGGTGTGTTTAAAGCCTTTCAGATAAAGATTATGCATGGCATTCTCATCCACAATCGCATCCACCACCATACGATTGGATTCTTGATTGTTCATGGCATAATGCTTGAGTGATGCACCTACGCCTTGAACTTGAAGCCCTTTAATCCAGGCACTGGCCATAGATGAGGTGAGATGAGGATCCTCTGAAAAATACTCAAAATTGCGACCACAATAAGGATGGCGTTTAATGTTAGCACCGGGTCCTAAAACCACACTGATGCCTTGGTCTATGGCTTCTTTTGCGATGGCTTGTCCCACCTCATACGCTAACTCAGGATTCCATGTACTGGCTAACGTCACGGCAGGAGGAAAACAGGTGGCAGGTTGTGAATCGGATATTCCCACATGATCGGGTTTGGCCACTTGTTTGCGTAGTCCATGAGGACCATCAGTGAGCATGATGGATGGGACATTAAGACGTGATATTCCACGTAAATGCCAAAAATCTTGCCCACTGCATAAGGATGCTTTTTCTTCTAAGGTTAATGATGATAACACGTGATTGGGATCAAACATACGTCTATCCTTTCATGTCTTCTTTGTATCAGTATATCACAACTTTTTTCTTGATTAGGAACAATCCTAAACATGATATGATAATTGAAAGATAGAAAGAGGCAATGATGAACACTTTAACCAACATTAAAACAAGTGCAGACTATTTATTAAAAAGAATACCTAAACAACCAACGTTAGGATTAGTGCTAGGATCAGGATTAGGTGATTTGAGTCAAGAAGTCACCAACAAGCTAGAAATTCCTTATCATGACATTCCTCACTTCCCACTTTCAACCGTAGAAGGTCATGCGGGATCATTGTTGTTTGGGGAATTTCAAGGACATGACGTGGTCTTCATGCAAGGTCGCTTTCATTATTATGAAGGTTACAGTATGAAGGAAGTGGTGTTTCCTTATTATGTCTTGAAAGAACTTGGAGTGAAAACCATGATTTTAACCAATGCCTGTGGTGGAATCAACCCAACGTATGCTCCTGGTGATATTGTCTTGGTGGAAGACTTCATTAATTTGGTGATTCAAAACCCACTCATTGGACCTAATGATCCTACTTTAGGACCTCGTTTCCCCGACATGACCCAACCTTATGATCAAGACTTAATTGAGTTAGCCACACACTGTGCAAAAGAGCTCAACATACCTGTGAAACAAGGCGTTTACGGTTTCTTTGCGGGGCCTTATTATGAAACCAGAGCTGAGATTAGAGCATATGGACGCATGGGATGTGATTTGATTGGCATGAGTACGGTTCCTGAAACTATTGCTTTGAATCATATGGGACTCAAGACCATCGCCTTTGCGGTGGTCACCAACATGGCTACAGGTATTCAAGATAAAAAACATGATCATGCTCATGTGGTAGTGATGGCCAAACAAGCATCAACTACCCTCTCATTATGGCTTAAACACGTTATTCAATCATTACCAAAGGAATAGGAGAACCTTATGTTCACATTGGAGTTTATTGTTAAGACCTTAGTGTCTGCCCTTATCATCAGTATTATTGCCTACATTAGTCGTAAAAGTACGTTCATTGGTGGACTCATTGCTTCACTGCCTTTAACCAGTATTTTAGCTTTAATTTGGATGTATCATGATGGAAGCAGTGTTCAATCCATGATTGAACTTTCCACCATTATCTTTTGGATGGTCATTCCTTCCCTTGTGTTCTTCATTGTCTTTCCCTTATTACTCAAAATGAATGTGCCTTTCTATGGAGCATTAATTGGGGCGAGTGTGGTGCTCATTCTCACTTATGGCGTCTACACACAACTCTTACTTCGCTTTAATATTCGTTTGTGAGACGGTATTCTAACGAATACATAGACAAAAGACTCCAAATTGCTAAGTTCACATTTTGGAGTCTTTTCTTTTAATTTATTCACTGTCTACTTGACGAAGTATGTTTCAATGCTGATCTTCTTTTATTAACTAAGCTTTATAGTAAGTTGGATCATCGGTTGGAGAGATTGGAGCGGAAGCAAATGGAAAACTAGAGAACATGGAATTAAAGATGTAGTCACTGAGGGAGTCTTTCACTTTATTTAAACTGATCTTCACAATCCATGGGTTATTTGCATCACTGCTTAGGTTAAAGGTGATGATGGTATCATTTGGATCTTGGATAATCTCGTTGGTTGAGGCGACACTGATCACTTTACCATAGGCTGAACATGACACAAATCCCGCAAATTCAGATAAGTATTTACCAAGGATCTCTAAACTACGAGGATCAGCAACGCCTGTTTTATCCCAATCAGGAATCACTCTAAGGAATTGATCCTTAAACTGTTTAGAAACGTATTTTTCAAAGATTTCAGCCGCTTTATCCGACTTCATCATGCCTTCAAATTTCTTAGCTACCATGTTTTTAAAGAAACCAACCGTTAAATCTTTGCATGTCTCCACAATCGCATCCCAGAAACCAATCGGTGAACCATCCTCTTTCACATCATTGAAGTAATGGTTTAAACACTTCACTACCGCAAATGCCGCTAAGTAGCGACCCAGTTGTTTCACACTCAATGACGTAGAACCAACCATGTCATCACCACCGATGTTGATGGCATTTTCAAAGGAAGTAAAGATGGCAGAGAGTGATCCACGTGCGATTTGATCTTCAGTGTATGCTCCTGCACCACCCCAAAAATATTCTGTCACTTCATCAGCCACAACCATGGTTAAGACATCCTTGAATGGCACAATGAAGGCTTCTCCTACTGGTCCTGTGTAAACCGCCATTAAGTAGGAGAATGCTTGATCCCCTAGCCATTTGACACCTTCAAGACCCCACTCCGTCCATTCACAAATGGTGGCGATGTCTTGATAGCCTTGAGCTTCTGCAATCAGTTTATCTCGGGCAGTTTCATAGATACTGCGTCTCATAAGACGAAGTTGCTCAATACTTAAGCGTTGTTGATTGGATTCGATGGCATTCAATAAGCCAATCCATTGTTCTGCAGGGATGTACTTACGAATGATGATGCGTAGTTTTCGATATTCTTCTTCCCAAGCTTGTTTTTGACCATACGGTTCACCTTTAAGCTCGATTGGCAAATCCAAGTGATAGGTGTTGTTTTTGATGGTGCATTCAATCGGGAGAATGACATTGTATGGCGTTTTACTCGTAGGAAGTTGCATCTTTGGAATGAACTCAAAGTAGCCTGCTCTACCGACTTGTTTGACTTCGTATTGATATGCCTTGACAAGATTCTCTGTGGCATCATCCACCCCAACAAGGGGTTTAAAGATGATTTCAGCTTCGCTCATGTCCACAAACTCAGCAGTACTGCTTTCATGATCTTGTTGAACACGAACAACACACTTCAACTGAAATGGGGTTGGTGGTATCTCTTTTGCGGGAGCATGAACATCCTCCGACTCTTCCACAAAGGAGTACACTTCCAATCGTGATTCTTCTGTTTTCTTGCCTTCAAAGAGCAATCCTTCATCCAAAAGAGTGAGTTCAAAATAGTCCCACACATCCACAATGTGTCGACTGCTTGGTTCTCCTGTGACCTCAATACGTGAGGTAATACTATGAAGAGGTTTTTCTTTGCTTCCTAAAGGGGTTCCATGAGGTTGAATGATGAACTCATAAAGATGAACTCCAGGGGTGGATTCCTCTTGATTGTGTTTTAGTTCGATATGGGCTACTTTCTCTAGATTAGATTGTGCAATCTCATAGCTGAGTTTCCACGAGTATTTATCAGGATTAATCACTCGAATGGGAAGGATGGTTTTGACTCTAGCATCATTAAGTGCGATTCCATCACTGGCAATAAGATCGGATTCGTTTTTAATGTTGACTTGTTTGCCTTTATATAAAGATTTTCCTGCCACATCAACACTGACATCCACACTCATGCGTCCAGCGATGCCTTGGCGTTGTTTACGTGGTTTATCATTTTCCCACGATTCACACATGAAACCACACACCTTGTAGTCTCCACTCATGGTTGAGATATCTTCTCCTGAAGTACCAAAGGTCAACCATTTATTAATGAATTCTTCATTAATACTGTATTTGATTTGAGAGGTATACCCACTGTCGTATTCATCTCTTAACACACTGATCTGTGTCTCTTGGGTTTCTTCATCAAATGCATATTGCACATCAATGATTCTCACCCCGGCATAAAACCAAGCCACATACTGAGAATCATTGACACGTATTTCTGGTGGTCGTGGTTCTTCAGGTTGATGAAGGGTATCTAAAATCGCATAGGACACAATTTCTGTGTTCTTAGACACTTGAATGGTGTTGATGACCGTGCCTAAGGCAGCCGCAGCACCTGCGGTTCCTAAAGCGACAAAGATAT
>CAYSNT010000048.1:4611-7751 GCA_964432505.1 uncultured Erysipelothrix sp. | reverse complement strand
TCATTGAACAGTATAATGAACAAGTAGAAAATGAAGAACAAAAGGTGTTCTTTGAGAAAACACGGATCTTGAACACCTCACAGAACAATTTTAGATTGTTATATGAAGTATTGACCCCAACACTCATCACTTCACTCCCACTGATGGAAGGAAAACCTTTAGATGAACTTCAATCTGATGAAGCAGCCATCATGCCAAGTTATGCCAGTGAACTTCGTAAACAAGGAATTAATCCCCTTACTCATGTTTTAGAATTAAATACTGATCAAGGCATCAAAACCTTTAAAGTCGTCTCCATAGTGGATTATCCCAACTTTAATGACCCTTATATTCAAGATAATGGATTAAAATCCATCCCCTTATTTGATTTTCCTTATCCAAGTGCAGCGTTAATCCTAGAAGATCAAGTGAAGGATATTGTCAGTGTCAATGATCCAAGTGAGGCTATTGATCACAGTGACCCACGCTTTGCGTTTCATTCAGGAGTATCATCAACGTATCATCTTCGCTTCAACACCTACAGTCTTGAGAATGAGCGCATTCTCATGAACTACATGTATCGAGGAATTGGATACATACCCGATGCGATTACTTTCTATCCATTGTATGAATACTCAGATTATCTTTCCACCAATGAGCAACTGTATTCCATGATCACACGTTATGGATTATGGGGGTTATCATTACTAAGTGCTTTAGGACTCATTGTCTTGCTTAGACAACAGTTTCTTCAAAACATCAAATCATTAGGCCTTCTTATTACACTAGGTCATTCTTATCTTAAGGTAAGCTTTGTGCTGATTTCACGATTTGTTTTCGCGTGGGTACTGGGTGTATTGATATGGCTAGGATTGAATGGGTTAGCTTATCCACTGTTAAAAGAATACCCAGAACTTTTAAAAATCATTGATCAAACTCCTCTTATCCTTATGGTGACTGCAGGCTCTGTGTCCATAATCTTCTTACTTTGGATGAGTGTGAGTGGTTATTTAAGTGTTCGTTCTCTCAATTATTCACACTCATCACTCAAACACCAAAGAAAGAACACAATAAAAATCTTCCCGATTAAGAAACATTGGAAAATCAATGTTGCGATTAAAGGTTTGGCATCACGTCTCACCTTTACCACATTAATGATCTTAATGAGTGGATTCATCATCGCTAGTGCAACCTCGTTTAGTCTTATCTCACATCAAGTTTCCAACATCTACAATAAAGAAACCCTAGGGATTCAGTTCGATTACCTTGTGTTGGATGCACCATTCAAACACTATGAAATCACCCAAGACTTAGCAGAGTCTCAAGTGTGGGTTCAAAAGTTTTCTAACTATTTGTTTGTGGATGTGCATTACTCCAAAAACTATTTCAATTACTATAAATCTTCAGTCTTGTTTTTCATGGCTCACATGGAAGGCTATGTGACGCCCATTGAAGGAGAACTTCCTGAAGATTTAAGAACGTCCTTTAGAGAATGGAAGTATGACATTAGAACAACCATGGCTTCACGCAAGCAAATGGAAAAAACCAACAGCTTTGTGTATTCAGTAGAGAAAGTTCAAGAAACAAAATCAGCAGAACGTGGTTACCTCTTCTTGTCTGCCATTAATCCAAGTCAAAGCAATCGTGAAACAGCCGCTCAAATCAAGGGCACCATGAATACCCTCATTGATCAAGGCTGGATTGCGTATGTGTATCGTGATCAATTGATGGTTGAAGTGGCGGTGCCGTACCTTGAAATGTATCTCTTTAATCTAAAGGATGGCATGAGTGCACAAGAAGCAGAAACCATTATGAATGATCAAGGCATTAAGTTCATGTCGTTTGATGAAATCACATCCATTCTCAATGAAGTGAACCAAGAAACACAGAAGCAAACGTTCAGTTTCATCTTTATTGCGATCAGTTTACTTCTAGGATTACTGCTAGTGGTTCTTAATGTGTACTTTAAAACCATGAAACTTGAACAAGCTTCCAATGAAGAGTTAATGCATCAACTAGGGCTAAAACCGTCTACCCTAAGACAAATCAACATCACTCAAATCGGGTTTGTGTTCATCTCTGGAGCATGCTTATCCACACTCATCTTCCCATATCTGTTTAATCGTATGCATGAGGATATGCTACAAGCATATGGATTGTATACCACACTACCTATTCCTTCATGGATGAATCTATCCTTACTTATGCTAACTTTAAGTTTAGGGTTAGGATTCACAGTACTCTATCGCATCCAAAAATCAAATTAAGTGAAACCAAGTGTTTCACTTTTCTTTATGAAAGGATTGAGGTTTAGAAAGATAGTGCTATAATAAAATTGTATACAGTATACAAAACATAAGGAATGCATGTATGCAAAAGATTGAACAAATCCCAGCCAGAATTAAGATTGCACATGAACTCAAAGCAGCCATACTCAATGGACAAATTGAGCCTTTAACCGAACTCATTCAAGAAAACATTGCATCCTTGTTGGGAGTGTCTAGAACCCCAGTAAGAGAAGCGTTTCAACTCTTAGAAAAAGATGGTTTCATTGAACTGGTCAACAGTAAAAAAGCCATTGTTCGAAGTTTTGATGCGAACGATGTCGAAGAACATTACGATTTACGTGCTATGTTGGAAGGCCAAGTCACTTTTAAAGCCACTGAAAATCACATGGATGCTTCCCTTTTAACACAACTTGTTCAAGAAATGTTTGAATGTGCAGGAACACCACAGTTCATTGAAAAGAATCAAGCTTTTCATTCAGCCATATGGGATGCATCACACAGCCCAAAACATGTGGAACTCATTCAACATTTATGGAATCGTATTCCAGCTGAGTTAGTGAGTGTCTCAAAAGAAGATCAACTTCAGGCTAATCAAGAACATCAAGCCATTGTATCAGCCATCATCAATCAAGATGCACACTTAGCCAAAGAAATGATGATGAATCATATTTTAAGAACCAAACAAGACTACCTAAAACGATTGGACCAAACCAAACCGTTTTAGGTTTTTTTTAAACAAGGAAAACATTGCACACATGAACCCTCATCCTAACCACACCTTCCTTCAAGCCAAAGAAGACCTCGTTAAACACAAACAAGCTCTTTTTCTTCAGTATGAAAAGCCTGTTTTAAGTCTTCAAGCAAACATGGTTG
>CAYSNT010000048.1:0-4511 GCA_964432505.1 uncultured Erysipelothrix sp. | reverse complement strand
GCTCTTTTTCTTCAGTATGAAAAGCCTGTTTTAAGTCTTCAAGCAAACATGGTTGGAGAACACAAACACAGTGGATGGAGTGCTTGGGTGATTCTTACATTTCAAAGAATGATTCAATCAACCATGAACGTGATTCATCAAGACATGATTTTCAATGAACTAGGCTGCATTGGGTTGCTTGTGATTGATGATGATCCAATTGAGTTAAAACAAAAATGCATTCAACTCGAAGAATCCCATACTTGTGGTCGATGCATAGATCTGGATGTCTATGCCAGGGGCAGAAACCTATCACGTCATGATTTAGGTTTCGATGAGCGAAAATGTTTGGTGTGTGATGAAATGGCGAGAGTGTGCATAAGAACTCAAAAGCACACTCAGGAAGAAGTCATCCATGCCTATCAACAATGTGTAATAACCTCTTTTCAATCGAAAGTCGATATAGTTCACTTTGCTTTACTCAGTGAATGCATGTTGACACCTAAGTTTGGATTAGTTACCCCACTATCCAGTGGAATTCATCGCGATATGAATATTCATACCTTTCTTAGAAGCATTGATACGATGCTTCCTTACTTCAATGAAGTTGACTCCATCTCACTGGATCAAAACACCCATGACCTCTTTGTACAGTTACGTTTGTTAGGACAACGCATGGAAAGAGCCATGTTTGAAGCCACCCAAGGGGTGAATACTCACAAAGGAGCGATTTTTCTCTTCTTAATGGTGCTTATGGCACAACGTATGTCACCTTCATTAACCTCATCTCTGATTGAACTTGCGCAACCTTTGTTTGAAGATTTCAAGCAGATGGACCCACATCACCCACAAAGTGAAGGAGAACGCCAATACCACCAGTATCAATCACAAGGGGTACGTGGATGGGTGTTGAAAGGGGGGGAGCCTCTCTTGTCTAACACTCTCTCATTCTATGCTTCACAACCTGATTCACATGATCATCAAGTGAATACGTTACTGACCATCATGAGTCAATGTGAAGATTCCACCATCATTAAGAAAAGAGGATGGGAAGGATTGCTTGACTTTCAAGCCCATGCTCAAGCAGCAATAAATCATCCAGAGTCATGGTTTGATTTTGAACAGTACTGCCTTAATCATCACTTCAGTGCAGGAGGTTCAGCCGACATCTTTGCTTTAGTGCTCTATCTTCATTATTCAAAAGAAAGGAATCTTCTATGAACATTACTCAAATTTCTCAAGCAGGCACACAAGAATCCAATGATATTTTGGTAATCCTGAAACCTAATCCAGAAGGAACCATTGAAATCCATCTTCAAAGTGTTGTGTTAAAACAATTTGGTAAACAAATCAAGGCAATCATTCTATCCACCTTACAAAACCATGGGATTACTTCATGCCTATGTGAGTGTGAAGATAAAGGAGCTTTGAATCATGTGATCATTGCTCGCGTAGAAAGCGCAATTCAACGTCAATTATGAATCGCTCTTATCTTTTTATTCCTGCTTCCAATGCGGGCATGATTCTTTCAAGCATGGTATTGGATGCGGATGCTATCATCTTTGACTTAGAGGATGGAGTTGCTTTCAATCAAAAGATCTCAGCCCGAACATTACTTCAGCATAGTTTGGATACACTCGACTTCTTAGACAAAACAGTGTACGTCCGTATCAATAATGCCAGTTCTGATTTCTTCTTAGAGGATGTCATCTGTGCAAATCATCCTAAAGTACACGGTGTCGTCCTGCCTAAAACTGAATTGAAGTCACTCGAAGCATGTTTAAAAGTGATAGACCCTACTAAAACCATCCTATGTTTAATTGAAAGTGCCTTAGGTGTCATTCAACTACCAAAGATATGTCAAATGTCATCCCAAGTGAAAGGATTACTGCTTGGAGGAGAAGACTTAAGTGCAGATTGTGGGGTAGAACGCACACAAGCAGGACATGAAATTGATTACGCTCGAAAAAGTCTTGTGATGCATGCAAAAGCATTCAATCTTATGGCCATTGATACTCCATTTGTGGACATTGAAGATCATCAAGGCCTCAAAGAGGAAGTCAAATATGTTGCGTCATTGGGATATGATGCAAAAGTAGCTATCAATCCTAGACAAGTTCATGTGATTCATGAAGCCTTAAAAGTGGATCCATTGAGATTAAAAGAAGCTAAGATGATTGTGGAAGCTTTTGAAAAACAACGAACTCAAGGAGTAGGGGTCTTTAACCTAAATGGGAAAATGATTGATGAACCTGTTTACCTCAAGGCAAAACACCTTATAGAGAAAGAGGAAAGGAGAACACCATGATTAAAAACAGTCTTAATCGCTTCGTTCCATCACATCCTTTCTTAGGGGTTCATCCATTACCACCACAAACCTTTCCAATCCTAAAAAACAACACACAAACCAACAAATTAAGAGATAATCTGACAGACGTTATTAAAGAACTGAATCTTAAAGACGGAGCAGTGATTTCATTTCATCATCATTTACGCAATGGAGATGATGTGTTAAATCGTGTTATGAAGGAAATTGCTCAATTAGACATCAAAAACATCACCTTAGTGGCTTCCTCACTGTTTGAAGTTCACCATCCATTAGTCAACTATCTTAAAGATAAAACAGTGACCAAGATCATCACAGCCTATGTGTCAGGACCTGTGGCACAAGCCATCAGTGAAGGACTGTGTGAAGAGGTGTGTGTTATTCATTCTCATGGTTATCGTGCCCACATGATAGCTTCAAAAGAAATTGAGATTGATGTAGCCTTTATTGGAGTACCCACTTCATCACCATTGGGGGATGGTAGTGGTAGCGAAGGCCCATCCGCATGTGGAAGTTTAGGGTATGCGGTGGTGGATGCGATGCATGCGAAGAAAGTCATCGTTTTAAGTGATCACATCGCAGAACCTCAACACATTCAGATTAAGAAAGAATGGGTGGATGTTGTGGTGAAAGTGGATCGTATTGGTGATCCACAAGGTATTGTCAGTGGAACCACCACGATTACTAAGGATCCAGTAGGACTCAACATCGCAAGAATGACCCTACAACTCATGGAAAACACAGGATTAATGAAAGAAGGATTCAGTTTTCAAACAGGAGCGGGAGGAATCTCACTCGCGATAGCCAAAGAAGTGTATGACTGGTGTGAGCACCATCACATTCAAGGTAACTTCATCAGTGGAGGAATCACAGGGTATCAAGTGGATTTACTGAATGCCCATCATTTTAAAGAAATCAAAGATGTTCAATGCTTTGATCTAAAGGCCGTTGAATCCATGCATCATAATCCCAATCATCATGCGATTTCTGCGGATGATTATGCGGGTCCTACCAATGAACACAATGTGGTTAATCAATTGGATATTGTGGTGTTAGGAGCAACTGAAATTGATCTTGACTACAATGTCAACGTCACCACCGGATCAGATGGGGTGCTTATGGGAGGAAGTGGAGGACATTGTGACACTGCGGCAGGAGCTAAGTTTACCATCATTGTCTCCAAACTGGTCAGTTCACGATTATCCGTGGTTGTGGACAAAGTGATTACTGTGACCACACCACATGAAAGCATTGATGCATTGGTGACAGATCGAGGCATTGCGATTCATCCCCGACATCAAACACTCATTCAACATCTTAAAGAAAACACCAAACTGCCCATTAAAACCATGCAAGAATTGTATGACATTGCGATTCAACTGACTGGAAAACCAGAACCAATTCATTTTGATGATCGCATTGTTGCCTTAAGCTTGTATCGTGATGGCACATTATTGGATGTGATTAGAAAGGTGGCAAGTGAAGATTTTAAATAAGATTTCACCAATTCAACACAATCAATTGACACAGTATAGGAATCGTTCTAAGATGATATTGAACAATGTAAGCGTTATCAAAAGGAAGGAACTCATGGGTATCATGAGGATCAAGGGAGTATGAGTCATACCATAGTATTAGGAGTGATTGGAGCTGATGTGCATGCGGTAGGTAATAAAATACTTCATTACGCGTACACACAAGCAGGATTCTTTGTGGTTAATTTAGGTGTCATGGTCTCCCAAGAAGAATTTGTTCAAGCCGCCATTGAATCAGAAGCTAAGGCCATTGTGGTTTCATCCTTGTATGGTCATGGTGAGATTGATTGTCGCGGTTTAAGAGAAAAATGCATTGAAGCAGGGCTTGAAAACATTAAACTCTATGCGGGAGGGAATCTTGTGGTAGGGAAAACACCATTTAAGGAAGTGGAAGAGAAATTCATTGCGATGGGATTTGATCGCGTCTATCCACCAGGAACCGATCCAAAAACCAGTGTTGATGACATCAACAAGGATTTAGCTTCATTATGAAACCCATATTGTGCATTGATTTTGGATCAACGTACACAAAAGTGGTGGGCATTGATGTGGATGAACCTCGTATTTTAGGTCGTACTCAATCCTTTACCACTGTAAAAGAAGATATTAACATCGGACTAGAAAAAGCCATTGAAAAACTGGCAACCATGACAGGAATCAGTGAATGGCCT
>CAYSNT010000047.1:0-8033 GCA_964432505.1 uncultured Erysipelothrix sp. | reverse complement strand
TCCACTTGAGCCATGGCTGCAACATCCTTAATGTTATGTTTTCCAGTGGCTTTAAGTAACTCGTTGTATTTAGGGACAAAGGATTCCCCTTCTTTAAGGTATTGAGCATACAATCCTTTTGAGAATAATAATCCAAACGCATAGGGGAAGTTATAGAAATTTAATCCCGCAGAATAATAATGAGGTTTATTCAACCACATATATGGATGAAGTTGATTTTGATCAAGACCATCACCATAAGCCTCCACTTGAGCTTTTAACATGAGTTCTTGGAGTTGCTTTGAGTCAAGTACTTGTTTTTCTCTTGCCTTAAACAAGGATGTTTCAAATAAATAACGAGAATAAATATCGACAATCACTTGTGTCGCATCAGAAATACTAGCTTCAAGTATCGCAATGGCATTCTCTTTATCTGCTTCTTTCAATGCTGCATTCACCACGATGGTTTCACAGAAAATAGAGGCTGTTTCCGCAATAGGCATTGGATAACGAGCGTTTAGAATGGTTTCATCCTTTAGACAATGGCCATGATAAGCATGCCCAAGTTCATGAGCTAAGGTTGTTAAGTTTGAGAATGAACCATCAAAGTTAAGTAATACTCGGCTTTGCTTAATTGGATGAAGGTTGGAGCAGAACGCTCCTCCTCGTTTACCACTGCGTGGTTCAACATCAATCCAACGGTGTTTGATCGCATGCGTAGTAAAATCTGCTAATTCATCTGAGAATGTTCTAAACTGTTTGACTACAAAATCACTGGCTTGTTCATAGGTATACGTTAAGGTATTGGTATTAATTGGGGCAAACATATCATAGAATGGTAAAGACGATGCATGACCCAGTAATTTCGCCTTATGTTTTAAATAACGTCTAAATTCAGGAAGTGTCTTTTCAATGGCCTTTAGCATTGCTTCAAGTGTTTTCTCACTCATTCTCGATTTAATGAGTGTTTCAGATAAGACCCCTTCATACCCTTTAAGTTCATTTAACGTAAGAACTTCCCCTTTAATTCCATTCAATGCAGCTGCTGAACTGTCTTCAATGCGTGCATAAGCCTTCATTTCAGCATCATATCCCGCCTTACGCACTGCAGCATCACTGCTGTAAGCTAAATTACGTATCGCAGGAAGTGGTAACGTTTTAACGCCATCAGGTAAGTTGACATCCACACTGAGTGTTGACGTAATTTTGTTTTGTAGATTGCTCCATGCGGTAGATCCATTAATACTCATCTTAGAGATGATGAGTTCTTCTTGTGCTGATAAGACATGATTAGCTTGTTGCTTCATAGTCTCCAACACAAAAGCATGTTCTTTTAATAATTGTGATGAGTTAATCAAGGCGTCCAAGTCATTGATTGTTTTTAATCGGTGAATAAACGCCACTTGACCCGTCACAGTTTTAGTTGAAAGAAGTTGAATTTGATTAAGCGCATTAAGGGCACTTGTGTTAGAAGCATCTGTTGCGGAAGTTAAAGAAGCAAATGCGCCTAAGCGTGAAATGAGAGTGGACAGTTGAATGGATTGATTAATGTAACTTTCACACACCTCAACATCAGTCAATGAATCCAATGTGCTTGACCATTGTTCAAAGGAATTGATTTCAGTTTTTACTACTTCAAAGTCATTAAGAAAGGATGCATCATCTAAACTTGGATATAAGTCTGTTAAATCCCAGGTGTTCATTGTGTTTCTCCTATTGGGGGTAATTGTTGTAAGAAGGCCATACAATCATGAGCGCTCCCTTCATAGGTTGAAGGAAGTGACCCTCTTGAGTTTTCTTTTTTATGATCTAAGACTAAATAGGTTTGCGTTCCCAATTGAGAAACAATGGTGTCCTCAAGCGTATCATTGCCAATCATGATGGCTTCATGAGGTTGGACTTGGATGTGATTAAAGATATCTTGATAATATTTAAGTTGGGGTTTACAAGATCGGGATGTTTCAAACGTTGTCACTAAATCAAAATCATGCAACTCTAATCCAATCCATGATAAACGTTGTTGGGTTGCAATCTTAGGAAACAGTGGATTGGTGGCACACACCAGTGCATATCCTTTGTCTTTAAGTTCTTTAAGTACATGTTTCCAACTGTGTGTTGGCTTCATGGCTTCTTTCAGTTTTGAAAAACCTCCTTTGTAGAATGTTTCAAACCTGTTCGCTGCTTCATGAATACGATGTTCTCCTACTAAAGGAGTAAACGCTTCATAAAATACTTCTTCATTGGTTCGATCATCGGTGGACATGACCATGGCCGCTGTTGCTTTCCACAATTTCTGCGCAAACTCCTGTGGGTCCATCCAATCTAAGAAATGAGAGGACAATCCTTTGAAGTAAATCGATTCAAAATCATCCATATCAATTGGGAGCAACGTCCCATCTAAATCAAATAAAATAGCCTTCATGTTTACCTCACTTGTGATGTATTGTATCCTTTTTTAGTTGCTTTCGCAACTAATGTTGTCATTGAATCACAAATTGGGTGGTGTATAATAGGACTATGAAATCACTATCAACCTTCCTCACCATGAAGAATTATTCTATCCTTAGCATGATCTCCATCATTGCTTGGGTCAGTGCTGCTCTTCTTCATGTTTTATTTCTTCAGGAAACCTTTTGGTTTAGACTTTTACTAAGTGTCTCCTTTTTCTTCTGGTCTTTTACTCGCTTTACATTAGTCTTGGTAATGTCGACGCCTCTTTTCCATCAACGATTGGTTAAATTAGGTGGTCTCATCTCTCTTATTTTTACTTTCTTAGTTTGGGTTAATCAATCTACCCTCAGTCTAGATCAGTTAATTGGATTATGGATATTGTCTCATTTAACGCTGAGAGTCCTTGGTTATCTTCGTCTCAAACAAAATCAATTCAAGATCATGCGTATGTTTGTGTTGGATGTGCTTATCGCATTACCTTACGGTCTAGTCCTGTTTTTCAATCCATATCAAAGTGATTTACTCCAATCTTGGTTTGTGTTACTATTCATGCTAGGATCAAGTTTCTTGCAAACGTATCGACACCTTGTCATTAAAAAAATGATAAAGGATCATCAAAATATTCACACAACACGTCTTCATTTACCGTTGTTTTTATCACGAATGCTTCCTTCATTCATGATACATACAGTGAATGAATGGCTACTCTCTGATCAAAGAACAATATCTAACTTTGCTTCTATGACACAGTTGACAGAAAGACTTCATGTTTATTTCGTGATGAATGATAAACAAGAAATCAGACATTCCTATGTATACATAGGATTCAGAGGAAAGATTTATCATGTGATTGTCCTCCCTCGAATCAATGCAATGTTTCCTTGGCAAAAACAAGGTGTGCTCATTACAAGCAGTGAGGAAGAGTTCACTCATCGCTTTGGCTTTAAATATAAGCACAAGGTAACACGATTTACACTACTGATTTCTGAGAAACATGCTAAAAACATTGAAGAACAACTCACTAAGCTCATGACGTTCTCTTCCCCTTATGATATTTCTCTCATCAAGAAGAAGAAAAGCTATCTTCAAAGCAAACGCATGTTGTCACAAGGTTGTGAGTTGCGAGCAATTAACTTTGAACCATTCAGAAGTGCACATCCATTGATCCTCTCTGGTGTTAGCTTCTTAAGATTTGTCTTAAAGACATCACTTTGGAATACACTTCCATTTAAAGGAGTATTAACTCCAAACCTTGTTTATGAATTTTGTGAAGAACAATATACTATGCCTCACTCCTACGTTGTAGGACGAGTTAATGTTGAAATTGAATAATTAGAAAGGTGTTTATATGAATAATGTTTTATTTGCGTTTTTAATTACACTGTTTGCGGGGTTAAGTACAGGTATTGGTAGCACCATTGCCTTCTTTGCGAAAACCACCAACACAAAGTTTTTATCCATTTCTCTTGGTTTTTCAGCCGGGGTTATGATTTATGTCTCCATGGTTGAAATCTTCTTTAAGGCAGAAGCCAGTTTAGTGCTCGCATTGGGTGAAACACTAGGATCGTGGGTAAATGTCATTTCCTTCTTTGGAGGGATGTTATTGATTGCGATTATTGATAAACTAATTCCAAAGGCTGAAAACCCACACGAACTTCACAGTGTGGAAGATGCTGAGAATGAAAGCCTTAAAAAAGGTAATCTGATGCGAATGGGTTTATTCACTGCATTAGCCATTGCCATCCACAACTTTCCTGAAGGATTGGCCACATTTGTAGTTGCACTCAAAGAACCCAGTTTAGCCATTCCAATCGCCATTGCGATTGCCCTGCATAACATCCCAGAAGGGATTGCAGTTTCAGTTCCTATTTACTACGCAACAGGATCAAAAAGAAAAGCATTCTTCTATTCGTTCCTCTCTGGGTTATCTGAACCCATTGGAGCCATTGTAGGCTATCTTATTCTTATGCCATTCCTTAATGATGTGGTCTTAGGAGTATTATTTGCCGGTGTAGCTGGTATCATGGTCTTCATCTCATTGGATGAGTTGTTACCCTCCTCAGAAAAATACGGTCAACATCACCTTTCCATTTATGGACTTGTCAGTGGTATGGCCGTCATGGCATTAAGTTTACTTCTGCTTTAACACAAAAGGTGCATCACTGCACCTTTTAAATTATGCCTTATATCCCAATACCAAAGCGGGATTGTTTGAAAACTGTAGTAGTATGAAAGTTAAGAATGCGATTGGCATCATTAACATGAATAATGGAAGTCTTACTAGCTCATGGATAAACAATCCTAGTTTCTTATTTTTAAAGGTTAGAGTGTCATATAAAACACCCCCCATAATCCCAATAATATTGGTAAACATGATGATTCTTACAGCACCAAGTACACCTAAAGCACGCACATCACCATATTCCTTAACCATGCGATCATAGGCATCTTTATCAAATAGCCCTCTTTGATCAGCCACATGTTTTCCAAACAACACACCAACAATTTCTTCATCTTTGATGGTGGAAAGTTCTCCATCCAATAAAGCACGGATTTCATCGCGACTTAATCCAGCTCGTAACGCAACCCCTGTATGTTGATAGGAACACAATGTACATCCATTAACTTCAGTTACACCCAACATGATTCGCTCCACAAAGGGTTTGTTAATCATCTTTGCTTGCTTCGCTTGCTTGATGAAACGAAGACCATTGAAGAAACAGACCATGGTACGAAACATTTCTGGATAGGTATATATTTTTTTATTTTTAAAGACTTTCATCTTGGTCCTCACTTTCGAGTCCCTATTATACCTATCTTTCTTACAAAAATAAAGTAATGTGTTCTTTAAAAAGAAAATCACTCCGAAGAGTGATTATTGTGTTAAGAAATAAGCTCCAAGTAATCCCGCATCATCTTTACATCCAGCAGGTACTATATACTGATCTAAGTCCTTCAGGGAATCAGAAACCACATAGTTATTCACCAATACTTTAAAGTGTTCACGTACTTTAGGCAGTAAATGCTCTTGATGCATAACCCCACCACCAAACACAATCTTTTGTGGAGAGACCACCATCAACGCATTCACACATGCTTGCGCTAAATAATACGCTTCAATGTCCCATGCGATATGATCATGAGGTAAGGTATGCCCTTTGACTCCCCATCGCTTCTCCATGGCAAATCCTGATGCCATACCTTCTAAACAATCATGATGATAGATACACGCGCCTTTGAAATCATCCTTAGGATGATGCTTGACTCCAATGTGTCCAAATTCTGGATGCATGAGACCGTGAACCAATTGATTGTGAATCAGTACTCCACCACCAAGCCCTGTACCCACGGTAAAGTACACCACATGATCACATCCCTGTGCAGCACCCACTTTAGCTTCCGCTAACGCTGCCGCATTCACATCAGTATCAATCATGATTGGGACATTTTTCAGTTGTTTGAGTGGTCCAACAATGTCCGTCCATGCCCAGTAAGGTTTTGGAGTTGTGGTTAAGTAGCCGAATGTTTTTGATTCACAATTAAGGTCTAAAGGTCCAAAACTCGCAATTCCAATGGCTGTTACCTCTTTATCTTTGAAGTAATCTAAAACCAAAGCCATGGTTTCTTCAGGTGAGGTGGTAGGGATGGAAACACGATGATGAATGTTTAACTGCTCATCCACACATCCACAGATAAACTTAGTTCCACCAGCTTCAATGCATCCTATCATACAATATCCTCCTTTGTTTTAGGCATATGGATAATCATCACTTCACTTCCATGGGTGAGGGTGAACGTTTTGCAGTGATTGAGCACAATCACATGATCTCCTGCCTTATATTCAACACCATTTAAACCTCCATCAGATAAGAATCCAATGATGGTAAAAGGTGAATCATGAGCAAAATGAGTGTCTTCATCAATGATGGCATGTTCCACAATGAAGTGTTCACTCTTAAGGAAAGAGGTATGCTTCATCGTGGAAGTGATGATTTTTGTTGGAGCCACTTCACGTGTGATATCTGGGATTTTAATGCTGGATAACGCTTCTTTGCGATGAAGAGGTCGTGGTTGATTAGTTTGATCTAGACGTTTATAATCATAGATTCTAAATCCAATGTCTGAGTTTTGTTCAATTTCATACAAGAGGGTATGAGCACATTTACCATGAATGGTTCCCCCTGGCAAATAGTAAAACTGATTGGATCGAATATTGAATCGATTCAACCATTCATGATCGGTAGGATGATTCAAACAATATTCTAATTCCTCACGTGTTGAACATGTATGTCCTAACACCACTTCAGATCGATCCGTTGCTTCTAAAATATACCATGCTTCTGCCTTACCATGTTTGTATCCCATGGCTTGTGCATCATGATCATTGGGGTGTACTTGAATGCTCAAATCATCTTGCACATCAATGATTTTAACCAAAATAGGAAAAGTGTCATGGTCACAGAAACCAAACCATGCTGGATGTTGCTTATAGACATCATTGAGTGATTGTCCATCACAGGTTCCACCTTCAATCGTTGTTTCTCCTTCGCTGATTCCTGAGACAGCCCAACACTCACCTGTCTTTTCATATGGTGAATCAAAATTAAAACGATCGTTGAGGCGTGATCCACCCCAAATCTTTTCTTTAAAATGCGGTTTTACTTTAAGAATGTTTTCCATAGTTCTATTGTATCAAAGCAACTCAGTGATGTCATGAAAAAAAGCTAGATTGATGTCTAGCTTTGATTTATGCCTCTTGATCTTTACGATGAGCAGTGATTTTAATACGTCTAACTTTTCTTCCTTCAACCTCAATCACTTGTGCATGAACATGGTCTAAGGTGATTTCATCACCAACAGATGGCCAACGACCAATTTCTTTGGTAATCCACCCATTCACTGTAATAGAATTGGATTCATGGTCTAAGTCAAGAAGCTTGAATAATTTCTCAACGCTTGCACTGCCATTAACAATGTAGATATCGTCATCTACTTCTTCAAAATCGTTGATGATTTCATCATGTTCATCCCAGATTTCACCAACAATTTCTTCGATGATATCTTCTAGAGTCACAATTCCCATTGTTCCTCCATACTCATCATATACTACTGCTTTGTGACAGTTCTGCGCTTGGAGTAGTGGTAACAACTTTCATATTTTGCTGTTGTCCGTTGTGTGAATCACAGGTTTTAAATAATCCGTAATCACATCACTTTCGCGAGAAAAGAAATCCTTAAGATGGAGTACACCAATGATATTGTCAATCGATCCATCGTAAACTGGTAAACGTGAATATCCACTCTCAATGAATTTCTCATGAATTTCTTTGATTGAGTTAGCGGTGGAGATGACAGTCAGTTCAGTTCGAGGAGTCAAGACATCTGAAACATCCAAATCATTGAATTCAATCGCATTACGAATTAGATCACCTTCATGTTGTTCGATATCACCTTCTTGAGTGGCTTCTTCAACCATGATAATCAACTCTTCTTCTGTAATGGCTCGATCATCTCTCACTTTGAACACCTTGTTTAATAGTTTCTTCCATAACGAAAAGAAAAAAGTGAGAGGAACTAGAAAGAGTATAAATAACTTAAGTAAT
>CAYSNT010000046.1:0-8055 GCA_964432505.1 uncultured Erysipelothrix sp. | reverse complement strand
CTCCTAAAACAAAAAAATCGTGCAAGAGCCACGACCAACAGTCAAGTGATAGCGCCTCTTCTTTCGAAGGAGTGTTGTATGTCTTTCATACAACCCCATGATAATCATATGCCTATGGTTATCATTCGGCGATGGTTACCTTTCATAAGTGTCAATGTCTGCCGACTCGACTTACTACTCATTTGCATCGCTACCTCTAAGATTTAAATGTGAGTAAAGTATAAAAGAGTTCGATACTGATGTCAAGTCTTTGATGATTTAAAAGTTTTTATTTGGTATAATAAGCACATGAAATCGATTCACGGTGTACTTGCTATTAATAAACCCTCTGGGATGACAAGTTTTGATGTCTGTCACCAGATTAAAAAAATAACTAAGTCAAAAGTAGGTCATACTGGAACTTTAGATCCTGACGCAACAGGTGTACTCCTAGTTTGTGTTGGATCAACCACGAAGTATGTTCCTTTTTTAATGGGACAATCTAAAGTGTATGAATCCATTCTTCATTTAGGATTTCATACCCATTCTTTAGATACTACCGGCCAGATTCTTGAAAAAGCAGATATTCAACATCATTCTATTGAAGAGTGGCGTGAATTAGTGGCATCAATGATTGGTGAACACCAACTCCCAGTGCCCCAAGTTTCAGCTATTAAAGTGGATGGTGAGCGACTGTATAAACAAACTGACATTGATCCAACGTTACTTCCAATTAAGACAATGTACGTCTATGATGCGTCACTTATAGAAGTAAAAGATAATCAAATTAAGCTTCGTATGCATGTTAGCAGTGGAAGTTATATTCGTTCATTGAATGTCGAACTTGCAAAAAGATCACATAATCTTGGAACAACTTCTTCCATTGTTCGTACACACAATGGTAAAGTTTCAGTTGAGCAAACACAAGATTTACCTACAAGTGTTGATGATCTTCATTTTTTAAATCCTAAAACATTGTTTGAAACATTTACATGCGTTACATTAGAAGACATAACACCAATACTTCATGGTAAAATAATAACACTTGATTGTGATGATTCCTTAGTGTGTGTGTTAAAGAATGATTTGCCTTTTGCAATGTTAGAGAAATGCGAAAGTGGTTATAAAGTGAAACGAGGATTGTGGTATGAAGACGTTTGTGATTAATGATCAACAACTACCCACTGAATGCAATGATTTTGTCGCTTGCATTGGTTTTTTTGATGGACTTCATTTAGGTCATCAAGCTTTAATTCAAAAAACGAAAGCAATCGCTAATGAGAAGGGGATTAAATCGGGCATGATCACGTTTTTTCCTCATCCCTCATCTGTGCTTCAACATAAGCAAGTGATGTATATTACACCTACTTACCTTAAAACTCAACTCATAGAGTCTTTTGGATTAGATTATTTGATTATCGTTAACTTTACTCAAGATTTTTCTAAGCAATCTGGGGCTACTTTTATCGAATCCATCTTATGTCAACTTCCACTGAAGCATCTTGTGGTTGGATTTGATTTCAGATTTGGTTATCAAGGCAAAGGAGATGTTCATCTATTGACTCAATCTCAAGAATGTTTTGAAGTGAGTGTGATTGAGCAGGTAGGGGATGATGTCAATAAAATTTCAAGTACCCTCATTAAATCCCTTATTGCACATGGTGATGTTGCGCTAGCCCATCAATATCTAACTCGACCACATCAAGTTCGTGGACAAGTCATTCAAGGTAACCAAAGAGGAAGAACCATTGGGTATCCTACCGCTAACATTGATGTTTATGATGATGTGATTATTCCATTGAAAGGAGTGTATGTTGCGCAAGTGACACACAATCACCACGTGTATCCAGCCATGGTTAACATTGGACATAATCCAACCTTTAATGCAAAGCATGATGTTTCCATTGAAGCTTACATACTTGATTTCAACGAAACTATTTATGGGCATACGTTAACCATTCATTTCTTAGATCGCATACGAGATGAAAAGAAGTTCAATTCGATTCAAGAGCTTATTGATCAATTGAATGAAGATAAGCAAAAAACACTCAATTTCTTTAAAATGTAAGAGATTTCAATAAAAAAAGATGAAAAAAGATGAAAAAAGGCTTGCATCTTTGTTTTTCTTGGGTATAATAACTACATTACATTGAAAAAGAGTAGTAGTGAGAAAGTTTCATGTTAGCGACTTGTGATTTGGTGAAAGGCAAGATGAAAACACTCATGAACGTGCTTTGGAGTAAGAGAAGGGAAAATCTTCTCTCGCAGACTTCAGCGTTATGAAGAAGTGTTGATTAACATTGTTAGTTAGTCAAAATTAAGGTGGTACCACGATTCAAGTCGTCCTTTGTCCAAGGATGGCTTTTTTATTTTCACGGAGGTTTCATATGAACATCGATTTTACCCGAATTATTCCACGAATACCTTATTTACTTGAGGGAGTTCAAGTCACATTAACGATTGCGTTAGTGGCGGCTTTGATAGGGTCTATCCTAGGATTCATCATTTCATTAATTACTAGTAAAAAAGGTCCATTAGGTAAA
Organism: uncultured Erysipelothrix sp.; assembly: GCA_964432505.1. Classification (GTDB taxonomy): domain Bacteria; phylum Bacillota_I; class Bacilli_A; order Erysipelotrichales; family Erysipelotrichaceae; genus UBA6182. The sequence goes on along the minus strand of CAYSNT010000046.1, from coordinate 5,533 downwards.
GTATTGTTTCTCTTTGTGGATTTCTTCAGAGGAACACCACTTTACTTTCAGCTCTTCTTCTATCATTATGGACTACCACAAGTCATACCAGGATTTCTACCAACAGCCTATCACAGTGCATTCGTCATCTTTTCAATCAACTCTGCAGCTTATCTATCTGAAATCTTCAGAGCTGGAATACAATCCATTGATAAAGGTCAGATCGAAGCAGCAAAAGCTTTGAACATTTCTACTTGGGATATCGTGACTGGTATCATCATTCCAATAGGTGCCAAAAATGTATTACCGGCCATTATCAATGAGTTTATTACTTTGATTAAAGAGACATCTGTAGCTGCTGTCATTTCTGTGAATGAAATCATGCGTCGTCATACGATTGTTGCGGGAACGACATTCAGGGCATTTGAGAGTCTTATTATTGTTGGTTTAATTTACTACACCTTAACTAAAACACTGTCTATTGTAGGTAAGGTAGTTGAAAGGAAGTTACGATATGATTTACGTTAATCAATTAAATAAGCATTTTAAAGAATCTCATGTACTGCAAGATGTTTCCATAACATTTGATCCTCATATCACCTATGCCATCATTGGTTCAAGTGGAAGTGGTAAATCAACATTGTTAAGGTGTTTGAATGGTCTAGAAGTTCCAAGTTCAGGTGAAATCAAAATTGATGACATTAACATCTTTGAATCCAAAGACAATTTATCAAAAGCACGAAGTAATATGGGGATGGTATTTCAAAACTTTAATCTTTTCGAACATAAAACAGCCATTGAAAATGTCATGTTTGCTTTGATTAAAGTAAAGAAATTAAGTCATGATGAAGCGTTTAAAATTGCATCCACCGCTCTAGACAAGGTTGGATTATCTCATCGTTACAACAATTATCCTCATCAGTTATCAGGTGGTGAAAAACAACGTGTGAGTATTGCTCGTACCTTAGCAATGAGTCCTCAATTGGTACTCTTTGATGAACCTACCAGTGCATTGGATCCTGAGATGACCATCGAAGTTTTAAAAGTTATCAAAAACTTGGTCAAAGATGGTCTAAAATGCATTCTGGTCACCCATGAAATGAGCTTTGCTAAAGAAGTGGCTGACATGATTGTCTTCATGGATCAAGGAAAGATACTTGAAATTACACCAAGTGAGCAGTTCTTTACTCAACCTGTCTCATCAAGAGCAGTACAGTTTTTAAGTCATACTCAATTTAAAGGAGAAACACAATGAAAAAAGCCTTATTATTAACTCTAACCCTCGTCTTCATCCTAAGTGGATGTGTCCAACAAAACACCCCTGATACCATTACTATTCTAACTTCTTCAGGGTATCCTCCATATGAAATGATTGATGAAAACGGTAATCTTATTGGTTTTGATATTGATTTTGGAAATGCTCTTGGTGAGAAATTAGGGGTGAATGTTAAATGGGAAGATATGGATTTTGATGGCATTATTGGTGCTTTGAATTCTAATCGTGGAACCATGGCAATTGCAGCCATGTCACCAGATCCTGAGCGTGATGTTGATTTCTCAGCTCCTTACTACATTGGTGCTGAAGAATCTCCATTCTTTGTATTAACTCTTGCAGAAGGTGGAGTCGTTGATTCCAATGACTTAGTTGGTAAAAAAGTTGGTTCACAAATTGGTACGATTCAAGAATCACTTATGAACAAGATTATCACTGAATTCAATCTTACTGCAGATCCAAAACAAAACGTGTCACAATTGGTTCAAGAAGTACTTACCGGACGTCTCGATTTTGTATTAATTGAAGGTCCTACAGCTCGTGAATATGTCTTAGAATTCCCATCACTCAAAACATTTGAGTTATCACATCCTGAAGTGACTAAGTATGTTGAAGAAGTTGCAGGTGTATCAGTTGCTCTTCCACGTAATTCTGAATGGACATCTAAAGTTAATGAAGCCATTGCAGAACTGATTGCTGATGGCACTATGGATGCCCTTATCGCAAAATGGTTCACTGAGTAAATCTAAATGCATACTTCGGTATGCATTTTTTATGCATTTAAATACGTGATTTTCTAGATAAATCAAATGATTATCCATGTGGATTGGATCCATATTTTTGACAACAATTTATAACATTAGTGTTTAATTTGATAAGTATTTAACATATAATATATTTGCGTGATTTTAAGTTTACCCTATATGACAACCAAATCCATAATGAGGATCTCCCATGTATATTGCTCGTCAACCGATTTTTGACCGAAACATTAGTCTCTATGCTTATGAACTACTTTATCGTGATTCTTCCAAAGCCTCTGTCTATCGCTCTAACAGTCCTGTTGCTTCTACAGCCACTGTAGTAGGGGGATTACTAGAACTTGATTTAGTTCACTTAATTGAATCCAAATTGGCTTTCATTAACGTTGATGAAAGATTTTTATTACATGACTCTATTGAACTCATCAATCCTCGTTTGATTGTCATTGAACTGCTTGAATCAATGGCCTTTACAGATATTGTGAAGGAAAGAATCATTCATTTACGTGGTAAAGGATATCGTTTTGCATTGGATGATTTTAATCAATCCATACATGGTTTAGAAATCCTAGAATGGATTGATTTCATTAAATATGATATTATCGCAACACCACTGGATACAATTAAAGACTCTGTTTTACAAGCAAAGAAAATGAATAAAAAAGTGTTGGCCGAAAAAGTAGAAACCTATAATGAATTTCTAGAAGCTAAGTCCATTGGCTTTGATTTCTTTCAGGGTTTCTTTTTTAGTAAACCAAGAATTGTAGGGGAAGTACCGAAAACTTCCACGAATCATCGCACCTATCTTCAATTGATTGGTGAGATACATACAGCAGAACCTTCTATACCGAAAATGGCTAAAATCATTGAGAAAGATGTAAAGATTGCGTATCGTTTATTGCGTCTTATTGGTAATAAGAAACTCTCAAGTCAATCGATTGTGAGTGCCATCTTGCACATAGGTTTAGAAGCCATGCAAAAATGGTTGTATCTGCTCTTACTGCAGGATTCTGCGATGGAAAAACCAGATGAATTGCTGAGATTAAGTCTACAACGATCTCGATTTGCAGAATTGATTTCATCTAAAAGCAAGTTTAAATATAGAAGCAGTGAAGTTGCTTTAATGTGTTTACTTAGTGTAATTGATGCAATGATGAATACAACGATTGAGCAAGCATTACGTCCACTTGGAGTGGATGATGAGATTAAGCAAGCCATGATTGATAAGACAGGTCCTTATGCTTGTATCTATGATCTCGTATGTAATTATGAAGTGCTTGATAATGAGAAAATCGTTAAGTACACTAAAGATATAGGTGTTGATTATGCCATGTTAACGCATTACTACATTGAATCATTCAAGTTCAGTGAAGAAATATGCAAACGCATTAGTAATGTATAAATCAAACTAACGTGAAGACAATTTTTTCTCAATGAGTAGAAGATATGATATAATACTTTTACGAGGTGAACCTATGTCAAATGAATTCATTAAGATTCAAAGCAAAGAGCAATTAGGGGACATTGCTTTAACCAAATCTGCTTTCGAACTCATTACACTCCATTCGATTGATGAAGAAAAAGCGGTTGTTGTCCAACACCAATTGCTTGTAAAACCTGTTACAGTGAAGATCAATAACAATCAACTCAGTGTTTATTGTGAAGTTCAAGTTAAACATGGTAAAAATGTCAGCAAAACATTGTCTTCATTACAAGAGAGAATCTATAACAACATTGTCATGATGACAGAAGTTAGACCTTCTGCCGTCGACATTAAAGTCGTTGGATTTGTGTTCTAAACCCCTTAGGGGTTTTTCTTTGTGCTTTGTTTGATTCATGATACAATTATTCAGGAGGTTCTATGACAAGACGAAATAAACGAATCAGTGCTATTATGTGTTTCTTTCAATATTTCTCATTAAGAGAAGAGATGGAACAAATTATTGAAACCTTTGAACAAGACATTGTTCCAGAAGACTTCAGTGATTTTTTTGTTCCTTTCAAAGATGACTTCAAAGAACTTCTAATTGCTGCAGTTGCTCAAGAGAAGCTTATTATCAATAAAATCAACTCACTTATTCCAAAAGGGTGGTCATTTGATCGTTTACCACTCATTGATCGTTCTATCTTATTCATGGCCATCTCTGAGATTACTTTAGAATTTGATGAGAAGGCCATCATCATCAATGAGGCTGTTGAAATTGCTAAACTGTTTTGTGAAGAAGATCAATATAAATACATCAATGGATTACTGGATAAACTATGAGTATTCAAACACCATTAACCGTCACGGATTTAAATCGAATCATAAAATCAACGTTGGAAACAACTCCATTTTTTGAGCGTGTCAGTGTTTTTGGTGAACTTTCAAATTTAACCAAGGCCAGTTCAGGGCATTGGTATTTTACACTTAAAGATAAGACATCACGCCTTTCCTGTGTGATGTTTTCTTCTGCTGTTCGCCACCTGAATCATCCGTTTAAAGAAGGTGATCAAGTTGAAATCAATGGCAGAATTACACTCTATGAAGCCTCTGGCACTTTACAATTGAATGTGAATCACATGCAGTTGTTTGGTATTGGTGCTCTTTATGCTCAACTTGAGCAACTTAGACTAAAGCTTCAAAAAGAAGGTTTGTTTGATCAAAATCGTAAAAGAACACTTCCTCGTTTTCCTCAATCCATTGGATTAGTCACCTCAATAGGATCTGCAGCTCAAGCCGATGTACTTAAAACCATCCGCTCACGTTGGCCAATAGCCTCTGTTACTTCTTATGGATCGCTTGTACAGGGTGAGGGAAGTGTCAATGAACTCATTCAAGCTTTACAACAAGCTGATAAAGCCAACCATGACGTGATTATCATTGCGAGAGGTGGAGGTTCAATTGAAGATTTATGGAGCTTTAATCATGAATCACTTGTACGCTTCATCGCATCGATGTCGACCATCACCGTATCAGGGGTTGGACATGAAAGTGACACTACCTTAATTGACTATGTTGTGGATGTGCGTGGTCCTACACCCACAGGTGCTGCCACTCTTGTGACTCCATTGCTTAATGAGGTTATCAGTCACTTTGATCAACTTGAATTAAGACTTAACCAAAGTATTCAACAACGTTATAATCATGCATTTTTACGTTTTCAAAACCTATACAGTCTATTACATCGATTAAGTCCTCAAAAATGGATTGAGAAACGTAGTTTTGCCTTAGAGAGTTTACGTTTAAAACTCAATCAATTAATTCAGCGTCCTCAACTCAATTATCAGTTAAATTTAAAACAACAAAAACTCGAACAAACGATTCATCTTTATGTTGAAAGACGACTCCAACTCCTAAAATCACTTCATCAAACATTGCATCACGTGGATTATTTCCAACCTTTACAGCGAGGTTTTGCTTATGTTCATTCACAAGATAAACAAGTGGTGTCCATTAGTGATGTTAATGTGCATGATACAATAACCATTACACTTAAAGATGGATCATTAGAAACTCAAATTAATTCGAAAAAGGAGA
>CAYSNT010000045.1:0-8064 GCA_964432505.1 uncultured Erysipelothrix sp. | reverse complement strand
AAGCCCGTTAAGGGCTTTTTTAATGCCTTCAAGATTGACAAGACATCACTTAGCACTTATAATAAGTGAGTGCTAAAATAGGAGGTTATATGGCAGCAAATAAGCCCTTTAAAGCAGAATCCCAACGTTTGTTGGATCTCATGATTAACTCAATTTATACAAACAAGGACATCTTTTTAAGAGAACTCATCTCTAATGCAAGTGATGCATGTGACAAACTCTACTTCGCATCACTAGAGGATGATTCCATTCAAATTGATCGTACAAAGCTTCATATTGAAGTAAGAGTGGATAAGGAAGCAAGAACCATTACCATTCAAGACAATGGGATTGGGATGGACTTAAGTGATATGGAAGAGAATCTTGGTACCATCGCAAAATCAGGTTCTTTAGCTTTCAAGCAAGCTTTAGAAAAAGGAGTAGATGATGTCGACATCATTGGACAATTTGGTGTTGGTTTTTACTCTGCATTCATGGTTTCGGATAAGGTAACTGTTATTTCCAAAAAGATCAATTCTCAACAAGCATTTATCTTTGAATCATCAGGTGTGGATGGATACATAGTTGATGAGGCTGATAAAGACGATGTGGGAACTATCATTACTTGTCACATTAAAGAAAACTTTGAAGATGAGGATTATGATCGATTCTTAGAGGACTACACAATTCGATCACTCATTAAACAATACTCTGATTACATTCGCTATCCAATTCAAATGAAGAAAGAAGATGGAGAAATGGAAACACTCAATTCCATGATTCCGCTTTGGAAACGCAGTAAATCAGATGTGACGACCGATGAATACCATGCATTCTATAAAGATAAATTTTATGACTTTGAAGATCCTGCTAAAGTGATTCATATGAATGTGGAAGGAACACTTTCCTTCACTTCATTACTGTTTATTCCTAAGAAAGCTCCGTTCAATTTTTACTCCAATGAGTTTGAAAAGGGTCTTCAACTGTATTCTAAAGGGGTCTTTATCATGGATAAAGCGAAGGATCTTTTAGGTGATCACTTTAGATTTGTGCGAGGTTTAGTGGACTCTCCAGATTTAAATCTCAATATTTCCAGGGAAATACTCCAACAAGACCGTCAACTTAAATCCATTGCGCAACGTTTAGAAAAGAAGATTAAGAGTGAACTCGTAAGTCTTTTAACATCAGATCGTGAAGCGTATGAAGCATTCTATACTGCTTTTGGTAATCAACTTAAATATGGTTTATACCAAAGCTATGGTATGAATAAAGAATTGCTCATTGATTTAATCTTGTTTTACTCTTCTTATGAGAAGAAGTTTGTGACTTTAGCTGAGTATGTTGCTCGAATGAAAGATGATCAAAAAGAAATTTTCTTTGTCTCCGCTAAGAGTGTAGATCAAGCTGATCGTTTACCAGCCTCAGAGCGTGTTAAAGACAAAGGTTATGAAATTCTATACTTAGTGGATGACATTGATGAATTTGTCTTACAAATGGTTCGTGATTATCAAGATAAAGCGTTCAAATCCATTAACCAAGGTGATTTAGATCTTAATGATGAACAAGAAAAAGAAGCCATCAAGGATGCTGCTGAGAAATCCAAAGATGTCCTAGAGGCATTGAAAGAGAAGCTTAAAGACAAGGTGGAAGATGTACGATTATCAACACGTCTTAAAACTCATCCTGTTTGCTTGGTGTCAACGGATGGTGTTTCCTTTGAGATGGAAAAGGTACTATCTCAAATGCCTGATGCAAAGGATCAAAACATCAAAGCAAAGCGTATTCTTGAATTGAATCCTGAACACCCACTGCTTCAAACATTGAATCGATTAAATGAATCACAATCAACATTACTGGATGATGTGGCAAGTGTGCTATATGATCAAGCATGTTTAATTGAAGGATTACCAATTGATGATCCTGTTGGATTTGCTCTCAAGCTTTCCAATCTATTAACACAAGTGCACTGACATGAATGTGTATGATTTTGATAAAACCATCATTCCATATGACAGTACACAAGCCTTCTTTCGCTATCTTTTTAGAAAGTATCCTAAGCTAATCATTCACCTCCCAAGCATGGGAATTGCAGCACTCAAGTATAGTCTTAAGCGCATTTCAAAAACAGAGATGAAAGATGTGATGTACCAATTGTTTACAAAGATTGATCGACTCGAAGATGAAGTGACTGAGTTTTGGAAGAATAGAAAATCGGATATTCATGCATGGTATTTGAATCAAAAGAAAGAGGATGATGTGATTATTTCTGCATCTCCTTCATTCTTACTTCAACCCATCTGTGATGAGTTGAAGGTTACACTCATTGCATCAGAAGTGGATCTTAAAACAGGTTTAAATCTGAAAGAGAATTGCTTTGGTTCAGAGAAACCAATTCGATTCAGTGAACACTTTAATCTTGATGACATTGATGCATTCTATTCTGACTCATATTCAGATACTCCAATGGCTGTACATGCGAAAGAAGCATTCTTAGTTAATAACACAACGATTACTCCTTGGGACTTTAGGAAAAAGTACCGCTCCTACGAACATTAATGTAGGAGCTTTTTTTATGCCATGTCCAAACTGTAAAGCACATCATCCTGATTTCTTTTTTCATTATCAAGGAAATGTAATTTGTCGAGAATGTCTTAGTGTCGCAACCTTAGAACCTGTGTCTGTAACACTACCAAAAGAACACTTAGAAGATGCATGTCTGTCTTTCGAATTGACTCCTAAACAAAAAGAAGTGTCTAAAGCATTGAAAGAGTCATCGTCACGTCACATCATGCTAGAAGCGGTTTGTGGTGCGGGCAAAACAGAGTGCGTTCTTGAATTCATCATTGATCGTTTGAATAAAAAACAAAAAGTAGGTTGGGCGATACCTCGAAGACAAGTGGTACTTGAACTGTGTGAGCGACTTCAAAAAGTTATACCACAATGCACAGTTATTGCGGTGTGTGAAGGGTATACACAAGTGCTTTCAGCTGACTTGGTGCTTTTTACAACACACCAAGCTTTTCGTTATCCTCAAAGTTTTGATGTGTTGATTCTTGATGAAGTGGATGCATTTCCATATCGAGGTAATGCTTTGCTGGAGCATCTCATCTCACAGACCTACAAGAGGCAATGCGTTATGATGAGTGCCACTATACCGTATGATTTGAAAAAACGCATGAGTATGGAGAATTGGACACACATCACGTGTTATGAGCGACCAACTCGACACCCATTGATGGTGCCACAACTTATAAGAACTTTTAGAATTATGATGTTCTTAAAAATGATTCAATTGCTTCCTAGCGAAGCGAAGTGGTTAATCTTCGTTCCCACTCATTCAATGGCAAAGTGGATTTCTTTATTGTTGCGTTGTGATTCACTCACGTCCAAAAGTAAAGAAAAGGAAAGTATTATACAACGCTTTATTTCTAAAGATAAAGCACTTCTTGTTTGTACCACTATTTTAGAGCGAGGTGTTACATTTAAGAATGTGCATGTGATAGTTATAATGGCGCATCATCATGTTTTTAGTGAAGCTTCCCTCACTCAAATTGCTGGAAGAGTAGGCAGAAGTATTGAATATCCAAAAGGAAAAGTGTTCTTTATTTCATCTCAAGACAGTGAGGAGGTGAATGCGTGTATACAAAACATCAACAACGCCAACATCATTGCTTATGGTGCCTAAAACCTTTAGATACGCACGATTTTTCGTTTATGATTCGACATGATTATTTGTGTGAAGATCATCAAGGTGTTTTGATAACACCTATTAAATCAACTATGATTGCCAATGTTAAAGTACATTATTTTCATGAATATACACCTCAAATTGCTTCACTTCTATTTCGATATAAAGAACATTATGATATTCCATTGGCAGGATGTATATTTCTACCTGTAATTAAATCTCTCAAAAAATGGATAAATCATCGACCCATTTTGATTGTGCCATCAACATTAAAGAAAACTCAACAACGAGGGTTTATTCCATTAAAAAGAGCTTTAAGTGTGTGTGGACTTGAATGCATTGAAGCGTTAGAAAAGGAGGGAACACAAGATCAAAAAAAGAAATCAAAGCATTATCGGCAAACAACACAGTTCAGATTGAATTCAAATTCAGATGCGTTATGTAAAAGTATTGTTTTGATTGATGATGTGTGTACAACAGGGCACTCATTACTGACATGTGCAAAACTACTTGAATCCTTTGGGTATCATGTTGAATGCTGTGTATTCGCAATTCATTCCTCATGGATTAATAAATATTTGGTATAATGAGTAAGAAGGAGATTTCAACTATGGCATATCATGACCCTAATACTCGTTTCTATAAAACTAAAGAAGGTGCAGTGATTGGAGGAGTTTGTGCAGGTTTATCTGAAACTCTTAAGATTGATGTTTCATTAGTGCGCATTGTGAACATTGTGATTGGATTAAGTGGAATCGGACTGCTTCCCTATATTGTGTTATGGATTGCTTTACCAAATAAAGAGGAAATATTGTGATTTCCTTCCTAAGTGGCTCTTACACAAAACAAGGATCCACAGGAATACTTAAAGTCGATTTTGATCCAATCAAACTCACCATCACAACACAACCGTATGTTAATTTAGACAACCCTACGTATCTTTGCTCTCATAAAGATATTGTTTTTAGTGTGGGTTCAGTACTTGATCAAGCTGGGATTGTTCTTATTAAGGAGGGTGTCATCAAAGATATGTTGCTACTAGAATCAAAAGTACCATGTCACATTAATGTACATCCGACACTCAATCATGTGTACAGTGCAAACTATCATCAAGGACAAATCATGGTTGCTAGTTATGAACATGATCAATTGAATCATCTTCAAACCATTGTTTTCCCTCAAGGATCTAAAGCACATTATGTCGGTTACGAACCTTCCATTGATGCACTAATCATGTGTGACTTAGGACTAGACTGTGTACGAGCTTTTCGTTTTAATGGACAACAATACACTTTGCTTTGGGAACAAAGTTTTCCACTAGGAAGTGGACCTCGCCATTGTGTGAAACATCCTACTAAGAATATCATGTATGTCTTAACTGAACTTAGTGGTGAAGTATTTGCCTGTGAACTGCATGAACATGAACTTATGATTAAAAATAAAGTTTCTTCTTATCCACCTCAATTTCGAAAACCATGGGCAGCAGCAATCAGAATCACTAAAGATGGTCGTCATTTGTATACATCCAATCGTGGACATGATTCCATCACTCATTTTATTGTTGATGAAGTAGGAAATCTTCATTTTGAATCAAGAAGTTCAACCTATGGTCAACAACCACGTGATTTTAATTTACTTCAAAATGATCAGTATTGCTGCGTTCTCAATCATGATGATCATCGCTGTGTCATGTATAAAATTAATGATAATGGTTCTCTTACATACTTAGCGCAAGAAACCCTATTAGAAGGAGTTTGTGTTTGTTTAACCTCAACTTAACACAACTAGTCACTTTCTTTTATATAGTTTGTAGTAATTCATCCATGTCTTTGATAGAATGTCTGTGATGAACTACTTCGATTACAGTGCTACAACGCCACTCTCAAAGAGTGTTAATCAACTCATGCAAGAAGTTGAGACTTCGTATTATGCGAACATCAATGCTAAGCATGATTTTGGAGTGCGTTCAAAAGCTTACGTTCAATCCTATATTGAATCCATGGCAAAGTCACTGTCCATTCCTGTATCATCACTCATTTTTACTTCAGGGGCAACTGAATCTAATAACATGATTTTGTTTGGCTTGGCAAAATCCTACCCTCATAAAAAACATATCTTAACCACCTCATTGGAACATCATTCTATGATTTCACCTTGTGGTGAACTTCAAAGACAAGGATATGAGATTGAATTCATTCCTTACAATCAAGGTCAACTTGATTTAAAAGCTTTAAAAGATATGATTAGGGATGACACGCTCTGTGTAAGTGTGATTGCGGTAGAGAGTGAGACAGGACTAATTCACCCTCTTAATTCCATCAAAGCTATCTGTGATGACAGGCATGTACCACTACACAGTGATATGACACAAGCTATTGGAAAAATGAAGGTGGATTTTAAGGATGTCACCTACGCAAGTTTTTCCGCTCATAAAATCTATGGTCCAAAAGGTATTGGAGCATGTGTGATTTTTAAAGAAGACATCAAGCCACTGATATTAGGTGGGCGAAGTTTAACAAAACTTCGAGCAGGAACACCACCTAACGCTTTGATTGTTGGATTTGCGCAGAGTTGCATTGAAGCCATTCAAAACCTTGAACATCGAATTAGTGAAGTTGAACAACTTCGTAAGTACTTCGTTAATGAATGTGCGTCCAATCAACAACTTCATGTCAATCGACCCAAACATGGTGTGCCTCACATCCTTAATGTTTCATTAGTTAAAAGTGATCGTCATGAAATAGTAAGGTTATTGTCTCTTGAAAATTGTTATGTTAGCGCAAGCAGTGCATGCAGTGGACAAGAGAATGTTTCCAAAGCAGTATTAACTATTACGCAAAACATGGATTTTGCAACTTCATCCATCAGAATTTCACTTTCTCATTTAACTAATAAAGAAGAAATCATTGCTTTGGTTGAAGCTTTAAAGAAGGTAACCTTATGAAAATCATTATTCTAAGTGCAATCTGGTGCCCAGCATGTTTGATTGTTAAAAGTAGTATTCACAAAATTCAAAAAGAGTATCCTCAATTTCAACCACACTTTATTGATATTGATGAAGAGGAAACTGTAGCCTCTCAATATGAACCACTAAAAGTCTTGCCAGTCTTCATCATTGAAGATGAAGAAGGTAATGTTGTGAAACGAATGAGTGGTGAATTATCTAAAGAAGTCATTCTAAAGGAGTTTGTCCATGTTTAAAAAACTATCCACATGGTTCTTATATCTCACCGTATCACTACTTATTGTGATACAGGTGAATACCCCCGTCTATGCTAACCAAAACAAAGTCAATATTTACTATTTCTATTCAGAAACCTGCTATTACTGTGGGTTAATGAAAGATTATTTTAATGAACTTGAAAAAGATCCACTGATTACCATTCATCGTTATGAAATAAGCACAGATAAATCAGGACAAGAAGTTGCCAAGAAAGTAGAAGACTTATTGTCAACACCTATTCGTACTGTGCCTTATGTGATTGTTGGAAGACAGTCCTTTGTTGGATACAATGAAGGAGTATTAGAAGGAATTGAAGAAGCCATCGAATTCTCAAAGAACAATTATGTGCGTGATATCGTTGGTGAAATGTTAGGCTTTGTTGAAATTGGTGAAGGAGATGGAACGATTATCAGTGGTGGTAAATTCAAGCTACCTTTCATTGGTGAAGTTGATGCTTCAACTGTTTCACTACCTTTGTTGGCTATCTTTATGGGTACATTGGATGGATTTAATCCATGTGCAATGTGGGTGCTACTTCTTTTAATCAGTATGTTAGTGCATGTTAAAGAGCGTTGGAAGATGTGGACATTGGGCATTGTATTCTTAGCAACTTCAGCTGTGATGTATTTCTTCTTTATGCTAAGTTGGCTAAACATTACTTTGCTCTTTGGATCAGTCATTTATTTACGATTACTTATTGGAGCAGTAGCCATTGGTGGTGGAGGATGGAACCTTAAAAAAGCACTCACTCAAAAACCAGACGATGGTTGCGAAGTTGTGGATGTTGCTCAAAGAAGAAAACTCTCAAAACGTATTCAAGCCATCACAAATGAGAAAACCTTTATCTTGGCAATCATTGGTATCATGGGATTGGCAATCTCAGTGAATTTAGTTGAGTTACTTTGTTCCGCTGGCTTACCGATAGTGTTTACCCAAGTATTATCACTAAATGGTTTAAGCACAATTGAAACTGTAGGATACCTACTACTATATGTTCTATTCTTCCTTATTGATGATTTAGTTGTATTTTTCATCGCAATGAAAACATTCCAACTTACAGGTATATCTACTAAATATTCGAAATTCTCTGGTATCATTGGAGGAGCGATCATGGTTGTATTAGGAATACTCATGATCTTCAGACCTGAGTGGTTGATGTTTAACTTCTAAAACA
>CAYSNT010000044.1:0-8100 GCA_964432505.1 uncultured Erysipelothrix sp. | reverse complement strand
CGTGAACTTGTAAGTCGTTTAGGACTTCGTAAATAAATCAAACTTCGGTTTGATTTTTTATTTTCTCAAATGTGCTTTTTTAAGCTTGATTGTGTTAAAATGAATGAGTTAAAAACAAGAGGTGAAATATGTCAAAACAACGCTATGCGTTAGATTTTGCAGGCCGTACTCTAGAGGTAGAGACGGGTGAAATTGCAAAGCAAGCAGGTGGTTCGGTCATTGTTCGTTATGAAGATACCGTCATCCTGTCCACAGCTACTGGAAGTAAACAAGCGAAAGATTTAGATTTCTTTCCACTAACAGTGACTTATGAAGAGAAATTGTATTCAGTAGGAAAAATCCCAGGTGGATTTTTACGTCGTGAAGGTCGTCCAAGTGAAGCGGCGATTCTTACATCACGCTTAATTGACCGTCCTATCCGTCCTTTATTTGCGGATGGCTATCGTAATGAAGTTCAAGTTGTGAATATGGTTTTATCCGCGGATAATGACTGCTCACCAGCCATGGCTGCCATGTTTGGTTCTTCATTAGCCTTATCCGTATCAGATCTTCCATTCAATGGGCCTATTGCGGGGGTAGTGGTTGGACGAGTGAATGGAGAACTCATCATTAATCCTACGATTGCGGAATTAGAGAAATCAGACATTGAACTCATTGTTGCGGGAACCAAGAATGCCATTAACATGGTAGAAGCTGGCGCAAAAGAAGTGAGTGAAGAAGACATGCTTGATGCAATGCTTTTTGGACATGAGTTTATTATTAAACTTTGTGAGTTTCAAGAAGAGATTGCAGCTCAAGTGGGTAAGGAAAAACGTGAATTAGCGTTATACACTATTCCAGAAGAAATTGTATCAACTGTCAAAATGCACTTTGAAACTCGTCTTCGTGAAGCGGTTGCAATTAATGAAAAGCTTGTTCGTTACAACACCATTGATGAAATTGAAGCTGAAGCTGTCGCTCATTTTGAACAGTTCATGTATGACACGGATAAGATAAAAGATAAAACCATCAAACAAGTCAAGGAAGTATGCCATGACATTGTGTATGATGAAGTACGTCGTTTAGTCTCTGTTGAGAAGATTCGTCCAGATGGACGTAAAGTCGATGAAATTCGTCCGCTTAATTCTCAAATTGATTTACTTCCACGTGTTCATGGTAGTGCCATGTTCACTCGTGGTGAAACACAAGTCATTTCTATCGCTACTTTAGGAGCGATGGGAGACACTCAAATCATTGATGATTTGAGCATGGTCGAATCCAAACGTTTCATGCATCATTACAATTTTCCTCCATTCTCTGTAGGAGAAACGGGTCGTATGGGATCTCCAGGACGTCGCGAAATTGGTCATGGTGCTTTAGGAGAGCGTGCTTTAGCTCAAGTATTACCTAGTGAAGATGAATTCCCATATGCAATTCGTGTCGTTGCGGAAGTTGTGGAATCCAATGGATCCACATCACAAGCATCCATTTGTGCAGGTTCTATGGCACTTATGGCAGCTGGTGTTCCGATTAAAGCTCAAGTTGCTGGTATTGCGATGGGATTAGTTACCTATGGAGATAGTTATACAATTCTCTCTGATATTCAAGGCATGGAAGATCATTTTGGAGACATGGACTTTAAAGTGGCAGGTACAGCAGCAGGTGTCACAGCATTACAAATGGACATTAAGATTGAAGGGTTAACACCACAAATTTTAAAAGAAGCATTAGATCAAGCTAAGATTGGCCGTATGCATATTCTTGAAAACATGAATCAAATGATCAGTGAACCACGTAAAGAAGTGGGTCAATATGCACCTAAACTTCACAAACTACAAGTGCCTGTTGATAAGATTCGCGAAATCATTGGCCCAGGTGGGAAGATGATCAATCAAATTATTGCGGATTGTGACAATGTTAAGATTGATATCGAAGATGATGGACGTGTGGTAATTTACCACCATAACCGTGAGGCCATTGATAAAGCTGTTCAACGCATTGAATCACTTGTTAAGAGTGCAAAGGTTGGAGAAATTTTTGATGGTAAGGTCGTTCGCATCGAGAAGTTTGGTGCCTTCGTATCCTTGTTCCCAGGAACAGATGGATTACTTCATGTGTCTAAGATTTCATATGATCGTGTTGAGAAAGTTGAAGATGTGCTCAAATTAGGAGACATTATCAAAGTCATCGTCACTGAAGTGGATGAAAAAGGCCGTGTTAACGTGTCAGCCAAGGACTTACTTCCTAAACCTGAAGGGTACGTTGAACCCGAGCGTAAACCTTTCAACAAAGATAAGAGACCACCAAGAAGAAACGGGTAACCGTTTTTTCTTCTAATGAAAGGAACTAATATGATTGATTTTAAACAATTAGCACAAGCTTATGAGCAAGAGATGGTTCAAGATTTAATGGATTTGATTGCTTTTCCATCATTAACTGATGAATCCTCTATCGCTAAAGATGCTCCATTTGGACAGCCTCTTAAGGAAACACTGGATTGGTTTCTAAACTTATGTGGAAAGTATGGTTTTGATATTGATAATGTGGATGGATATGCAGGGGTTGCTTCGTATGGAAAGCAATCATCATCACTAGGTATGTTAGGACATCTTGATGTGGTGCCTGTAGGTGAAGGATGGAGTAAAGATCCTTTCAAAGCGGTTATTGAAAATGGTGTAATGTTTGGACGTGGGACTGGAGATGATAAAGGTCCTACCATTGCTGCTTTGTATGCCATGAGAATTCTTAAAGACTTAAATCTTCCATTGAAACATCAACTACAGTTGATTGTTGGAGTTGATGAAGAAACAGGAATGCGCTGCATGGATTACTTCACAAAACATCGCCCAAGTCCAGATTTTGGCTTTGTTCCTGATGCGTATTTCCCACTCATTTACGGCGAAAAAGGAATTGCCAATCTATTGTTGACGTCACACCTTCCTACCATCATTGAATCCTTTCATGCGGGAGAAAGACCAAATATTGTGATTGGAAAAGCCAACTTTAAATTAAAAGTTAAACATAATCAAGAAGCGTTTGAGTGGTATCAAAAAGCACATCGTTTAACTATGGATGTGAATATTATTAATGATTCATTAGTGGAGTATACGGCTTATGGAGATTACACTCATGCATCCACACCTCATAAAGGAATCAATGCAGCTTATCATGCTTTTAACTTTGTAGGAAGTGTTTATCATGATCAATGTGCAACTGAAGCTGCTTCCTTACTTGCGGATGTGATGGGTAAGAGCTTAAATATTGCTTTTGATGGTGTTCACATGGGATGGTTAAGCACTAACTGTGGTATTGTGAATGTAAGTGACAATAAGTGTGAACTCACCATTGATATAAGATATCCCAATGATGTAACTATTGATTGGATTACACAACGTGTGAATGAGCGATTAAATCAAACATCATTTACTTCTCAAGTCATTGCGCACAAAGGACCTCACTTTGTGGATCCAAGCTCTGAACTTGTTCAGACTTTACATCGTGTTTATAAAGAATACAGTGGGGATGATTTTACACCTCCTTTAACCATGGGTGGCGGAACGTATGCTCGCACCATGCCAAATTTTGTGGCTTATGGAATGAAATTCATCACTAAACCTCAGTTACCTCATGTTGGAGATGCTCATCAAAAAGATGAAGGGATTGAAATTGAAGATCTTGTGCTTGCGACAGCCATATATGCTAAAGCACTTTATGAGTTAGCTTATGAGAATGCGTAAAAAACCTTGGGTGGATGCTCTTTTAGAACATCCTCCATCGTTCGTATTAAAGAATTGTATCTCATTGGCTCAGCTTACTCATTCAGCTTTCTCTACTGTACATCTTGAAATTGGTTCAGGTAAAGGGGATTACTGGATTCAAATGGCTGCTAAGCATCCTCAAGAATTATGGATAGGTATTGAAAAAGATGTCAAAGTTGCTGCAGTAGCTATCAAAAAAGCACAAGAATCCATTCTTCCAAATCAATTGTTTGTGGTAAGTGATGCTTCAGTCTGTCTTCCTCAATTTGCGGATAAGGATATTGATGTGATTCATCTGAATTTTTCTGATCCTTGGCCAAAGAAACGTACCCATAAACGTCGATTATCAGCGTCTTCCTTCATTGAGCAATACAAACGTATCTTAAGTGAACAGGGACTCATCATCATGAAAACAGATAATAAAGAACTGTTTGAGTATTCAATGGTTCAGTTTTCACAGGCTGATTTGCTTTTAGAAGAAATGAGTGTTGATTTCAGAAGGGAAGAGCATGATGATGTAATCAGTGAATATGAGGCTCGTTTTATGAGTTTAAACCAACCTATTTATCGTTGTATTTGGAGGAAAAAATCACATGGATAACTTAATTAAACATTTAGAGAATTTAGCTCAATTGGATGCGATTGCATCATTAGAATCTCAAGTCTTTAAATACATGCATGATCATTTAAGTCTAGTGAGTGATGAAGTCATTACTGATGGTTTAGGCAGTGTTTTTGGAGTTAAAAAAAGCAAAGTCATTAATGCTAAGAAAGTCTTGCTTGCTGGTCACATGGATGAAGTAGGATTCATGGTAAAAGGCATCAATGAAGTCGGTTCACTTTCTATTTATCCTGTTGGTGGATGGTGGTCTCAAACCCTCATGAGTCAACGTGTTCGTGTCACAACCCATGATGGGAGGGTGTATAAAGGAGCGATAGGATCTATTCCTCCACATTTACTTACAGATGCTAAACGAAATGCGGTCGTAGATATTGCTGATTTACTTGTGGATGTTGGAGCAACTTCCAAAGAAGAAGTGTTAAAAATGGGCATAAATCTAGGGGATATGGTTGTTTTAGATGGAGGTTTTGAACGTTTGAATGATCATCGAATTCTTTCTAAAGCATTGGATAATCGTTACGGTTGTGCCATGGCACTGTGCATGCTCGAGGCATTTAAGGACATTGATTTACCTTTTGACTTGATTGCAGGAGCGACTGTTCAAGAAGAAGTAGGATTAAGAGGAGCACAGACAGCTGCTGTGTTAACACAACCAGATATTGCAATTGTGTATGATTGTTCTCCAGCTAATGATGCTGCAGGGGATAAAGATGTTTTAGGTAAACTTGGCCAAGGAGTATTACTGCGTTTTGTGGATGCAAGCATGCTTCCGAATCGTTGTATGATTGAACGTTTAAAACAAACGGCGATTAAACATGAACTACCTTATCAGTATTATCTTTCATTAGGAGGAACGGATGCTGGTTCGATTCATAAATCTAACATGGGTGTACCAACATTAACCATGTGTATTGTCGCACGTAATATTCACACATCATCAAGTATTTGTGATGTTAATGACTTACATGCAGCTTATGAAGTTTCGAAGCATTTTCTTAGTGAATTGAATGATAATGCAATCGATGATATGATTAAGTGTAATCAATAACTATGAAAAAGATACTCACGATTTTAGTGATTGTACTCTATATGAGTGCATGTCAGGTTCAAGATATTCAAGAAAGTCGTCTTGATACGATACTTGAAGCTTTTAATCGTGTTGAAGCATTTCATCAAAATATTGCGACAGAGAATTATGCGTTCTATCGTCCATTCCATGTTGGTTTAAAAGAAAGTGGAACGTATGGAGTTGAGCTTCAATCCTATAGTGAAACCATTGTGTTTAATGTGGATGTGGTTGGTGTTATAGCACGAGAATTATATCCTTCACTTTTGAATCGAACTTTAAGAACATTGACTCAGGAAACCCCTTTAATCCATCGAATCGGAGATTATCGTTCAAGAAATGGTCAATTCTACACATATGAGTTAAAAATAATACCGGTAGAACATGAGTTCCATTTAATCCTTCGTAGTTACCAATCTGTATTGATCTCTCGTGTTTCACTTAGTACGCTTGAACCTGTTCTTAGAGATATGATAACCATTCTTATGAGTACAACCATTAATGATTCACTCATTATTACCGCATACAGTAATAGTCAAGATCGATTCGATGTGGCTAAACAAAGTGAGAATCTATTCAACCAGTTAGCACCAGAAACTGGAACGATTGCAGACATGATTAATTTATTAAAAGGTCCTCCAACTTTAGAAGAATTACTACGAGATTATGTTAGTTTGCCTACAGAGGAAATCATTGAAGGTGAAGAAGGTGGTGAAGGTGAAGATGATGTTGAATAACTGGCAAGTGAGGAAAAAACATGTTTAAAAAACTGATGTCATTCTTGTTTGAAGAAGTGGATGTCGTTGAAGAGGAAATTGAACCTAGCTATGATCCTTCGTTAAGTCAAGAAGTAAAGCATACAACTATGATGCCTTCTATCGAAGTAAGTGAAGAACAATACGTTGTGAAGGACATTCCTTTGGTATCACAGAAATCATTTAATCTTCAAATGGATCAAGAAGTCAAAGTTCCTGAAGTTAAAGTTCCTTTAAGAAAGGAAAAAAGTGTCGATCAACCTTATCAAATGAATGGAATTATTTCACCGATTTTTGGAAAGAAAGAACAAGCTTCAACATCTCAAAAGGTATCACAAACTCCATTGCCTTTGCCTCAAGAAAACTCAAGTGTTTTAGGCACAGTGTTTTCGCCTATTTATGGTGTTGTTAGGGGCAAACCTGTGATGAAACAAGCGACAGTTCCAGTCAAAAAAAATGTAAGCATGGATGAGCTTTTCAGTGATGAAGACATTGTTCAACCCATCATTCATCAGCCTGTACTTGAGACTCTTTTTGAAGAACCAATCTCTAAACCTTCAAATCGTCATTTTATTGAAGAAGATCATGAAAATGAAGAAGAAAGTGTACAAACGATGTTTAGATCATTGTTTGATGAACAGGAGTAATTATGATTTTCTTTATTGGAATTAAAGGTGCTGGTATGGCGTCATTGGCGTGCATGCTTCATGACATTGGGCAAGATGTTATGGGTAGCGACATTCAAAAACATATATTTACTGAAGATCAACTTCATGTTCGTAACATCAAGATTGTTCCCTTTTTAAAAACCGAGTTTCAATCTGGATGGACAGTTGTGGTAGGTAATGCCTTTTCTGATGACTTTGATGAAGTTATTAAAGCCCATCAATCCAACAATGTTCGTGTGATTCGATATCATCATTTTTTAGGTGAGTTGATGTCTAAGTACAACTCCATAGCAGTGAGTGGTTCACATGGCAAGACAACCACAACTTCATTGATTGCTAAGATGCTAAATGAACATCAACCAAGTGGATATCTTATAGGGGATGGACAGGGTTTTCTAAGTGAAGATGCACATGATTTAGTTGTGGAAGCATGTGAATATCGTCATCACTTTCTTGCTTATCATCCACAGTATGCCATTATCACAAACATTGATTGGGATCATGTGGACTACTTCAAAACATTTGAAAGTTATGTGGAAGCTTTCGAGGCCTTTGCTAAAACAATAGGAAAGCATGTGATAGCATGTGGTGATGATTCTATCATTCGACAGCTTCCATTTGTTACACCAGTCACATATTATGGTTTTGATGAAATTAATGATGTAAGAGCTCATAACATCACTTTTAATGAGGGTATGACTCAGTTTGATCTTTTCGTTAAGGGCAACTATGCAGGACAATTTAAACTTTCACTTGTAGGGGATCATATGGTGCTCAATGCACTTGCAACTATCGCGTTAGGATTAGAACTAGGTTTAGATTTAGCATTGATTCAATCCAGTTTAATTGACTTCAAAGGGGCAAAAAGACGATTTGTTCAAGATAAAGTAGGGGATGATATCTTCATTGACGATTATGCGCATCATCCTACAGAAATTAAGATGACTATTCTAGCTGCTAAAAAGGCCTATCCAGATAAAAATATAGTTGCGATATTTAAACCTCATCGCGTATCACGTTTAGTCAATTTTGTTGCTGAGTTCACATCAGCGCTTGATTTAGCTGACTATGTTTATCTTGTGAACTTTAACAGCATTGATGATTATGAAGATGGCTATACTCAAGATATTCATTATTTATCAGATCGTCTTACACAATCCCATGTGATTGAAGAAAATCATGATGCAGCAATGATACTATCACACCATTCTCCGGCAGTTTACTTATTCATGAGTTCTAAAGATATTTACGT
>CAYSNT010000043.1:0-8147 GCA_964432505.1 uncultured Erysipelothrix sp. | reverse complement strand
AAGCATCACTGCCTTGTTGAATACGACGAGCAATTTCAGGTTCATCAGCAGGTGAAATCAGTGAGACACGTCCAATTTCCTTAAGATACATTTTTACAGGATCATTGATTTTAACTGCTGGACCACTAGAAAACTGGGCATCGTATGTTTGCAAATCAACTATGTTAATTTCTTCATCTTCAATTTCTTCACCGTCTCCATCACCAATGAAATCTGGAATATCATCACCGTTTTCATCTTCAATAATCCTATCTGTTGCTTCAATGTCTTCTTCTTCATCACTTAGCAAAATGTTTTCATCTTTAATCCATTATAAGAACGCTTCTGCGTCATCATCACAAAAATCATACAATGAAAACAAAGCATCAATATCAGATTGGTACAATGCTTTTTTCTTTTTCGCTTTTTCAATGAGTGAGACTTTAATTTGGTCTAGGGTTTGTAACTCTTTTGCCATGGTACACCTATTTTCCGTTTAAACGGTCTTTCTCTTGTTGGGTTTGAATCATTTCATTCAGAATCAAGGTTTTCTCAGATGTGTTTTGAGTGAGGACACTCTTTTGCTTGAGTTGCTTGATTTTGTCATCAAGCATTTTGATTTTTACTCTAATAATTGCTTCATCTAATGAAATGATGTTGTAGGATTTTGGAAATAAAGGCCAATCAAGGATCCATAAGAAGAATCGTTGTGATTCATCATCATTCATACGACTCAGCATGTCTGCCACTTCTAACGAATCATGTTCTCGATAATACGATAATAATTTTAAAGCAAGTTGATTAGCTAATGGTTCATTAAGAAACCCACATTGATCTCTAAAATAATACGCAGCTTCCTTTGACAACATCATTTGAGTTAGAATCTCCATTTCATAAGAAGGAATAACAAATGGATGATGTTTAACCTTTGAGATGACTTTTGAAGATGGTTTATTGTCAATCGCTTTAACAATCTCACTCACTTCAATGTCAATCAGTTTTGATAGAAGTGATGCAAAATGCTGTCGATCAAGCGAGTCTGGTAGTAATCGAATCAAATCAATCATTGCAAGCATATACGATTTCTTTTGTTGATAAACTCCTAAATTGTATAAACTTGCTCCATATTTGAATGCAAATTCAATCCCATGATAAGGTTCTGCAACGCACTCATTTAGAGCTTTAACACCTTGTTTAGAAATGACATCATCAGGATCACCTTCTATAGGGTATTGTAACACACTTACATTCGCTTTCGCTTTATACAGCATGGCTAAAGCTCTGTAATTTGCACCTTGTCCTGCTTCATCTTGATCATAAGCAAGGACGACATTATAACTTAATCGTTTGATTTTTTCAATTTGAGTAGGAGTTAAAGCGGTTCCTAACGTTGCAACAACATTATAAATCTTTGCTTTCGCAAACGAAATGACGTCCATAACCCCTTCTACCACAATAATATATCCTGCTTTTCTGGCATGTTCTTTTGCACGATGAAAGTTGTATACTAAATCAGATTTAACATAATAATCATTCGTGTTGGTATTGATGTATTTACTGGTTGCTAAAGAATCCAAAGCTCGTGCACTGAAACCCACCACTTGACCTTCATCATTGGCAATCGCAAAGGTTAAGCGGTTTTCAAACACATCATAGAAACGACCATCATAATCGTTGATCACATTGACGTCTTTAGCTTTATATAAAGAATATTGCTTCGCTTGTAAGAAATGAGTTAAGGCAGACTGTGATGGTGCAAAACCGATATCAAAGGTTTGTATCAACTCATCACTTAAACCTCTTTGTCGTGCATAATCCAATGCATGTTGTCCATCAACTGAAAACAATTGATACTTGAAGAAGGATTGAGATTCATTTAATATCTTGTAACCCTCTACTTTACTTGGATCAACTTCTTTTTTACGCTCAACATAATCGAAATGTTGATTACTGAGTGAAGCGACTTTGGATACTGCATTTAAGAAACTGATTTTTTCGAAATTTTGAACAAAATTAAATACATTACCCCCTACCCCACAAACAAAACATTTATATATTTGTTTTGACGCATTAATCGACATGGATGGATTGTGGTCATCATGAAAAGGACACAGTGCCACATGATTTTTACCTTTTTTGGTTAGAGGAATATAGGTTCCAACAATAGACACAATGTCAGCGTTCTTTCGAATCGTCTCAATTGTTTGATCATCGATTCGAAATTGCGTCATTAATACACAATCCTTTCCTTAACATAGTGAACAAGCTCATCAATGGATAAACGAATTTGCTCCATTGAATCACGATCACGTACTGTCACTTGATTATCTTCTAAAGTATCAAAGTCAATGGTGACACAAAATGGAGTACCAATTGCATCTTGGCGGCGATACCGTTTACCAATACTACCTGACTCATCATAGTCAGTGTTAAAGTGTTTAGCACATAATGCATACACACTTTGTGCCTTTTCGTTGAGTTGCTTAGAAAGAGGAAGAATAGCCACCTTGACTGGTGATAATGCTGGATGAAGTTTCGCAACCAAACGCGTGTCGTTTTCACTTAAGGTTTCTTCGACACATGCTTCAGCCATGAATGCTAAAAATAAACGTTCTACCCCAACGGCAGGTTCGACGACGTAAGGAATATATTTGGTGTTTGTGGATTGATCAAAATATTCCATGGATTGTTTGGAATGTTCTTGGTGTTGGGTTAAGTCGAAATTTGTACGATTAGCAATGCCCCAGAGTTCATCCCAACCCCAAGGATAGCGATATTCAATATCAGAAGTCGCAACAGAGTAATGTGAGAGTTCTTCCGCATCGTGTTCACGAATTCTTACGTTTTCTTCATTTAAGCCTAAGTCAACCAACCAATCATGACACATCTTTTGCCAGAAATCATACCATTTCATAGCTTCATCTGGATGAGTAAAGAACTCAAGTTCCATTTGTTCAAACTCACGCGTTCTAAAAATAAAGTTACCTGGAGTAATTTCATTTCTAAAACTCTTCCCAATTTGACCTAATCCAAATGGAATTTTCTTACGATTTGCACGAACAACATGTTGAAAGTTCACAAACATTCCTTGTGCCGTTTCTGGACGCAAGTAAATGATGGCGGAACTGTCTTCTACCACCCCTTGAAAGGTTTTAAACATTAAATTAAACTGACGAATGGATGTGAAATCTTTAGAACCACAATTAGGACATGCAATATGATTGGTCTTAATCACTTCTTCCATCTGCTCAAAACTTAATGTTGCTGCATTGACTTTGTTTTCTAATGCTTCATCAATCAGTTTATCGGCGCGATGACGAGTTTTACATTGTTTACAATCCATCAGTGGATCAGAGAAGGTTTTGAGATGACCACTCGCTTCCCATACCTTTGGATTCATTAAAATAGAACTTTGAATACCCACATTATGTGGGTTCTCACGAATGAATTTTTGCCACCATGCTGCTTTGATGTTGTCTTTAAGTTCTACACCTAAAGGACCATAATCCCATGTGTTAGCTAAACCACCATAAATGGCAGAACCCTGAAAAACAAAGCCTGTCGACTTCAAGTGGGATATTAATTGTTCAACGGTTAATTTTTTCATACATTTTCTCACTTTTCTCACTCATTATACTAGGTCATCCATGAATTTCCAACTCTTCATTGCTAAAGGAATTGAATCTTTTAAATCATGCACAAAAAGTTGAATCATCCCCATGGATAAAGCATGGCTTGGACAACGATAGGTTAATTCTAAAGGTGCTTTAGAAATGCATCGTAATGTTTTAAGAACTTCAATGTCATGAAGATCCACTTTCTCAAAATGAGAACAATTCTTACACACAAATCCACCAGCACTTAAACTAAATCCACTGACTTGAAGTGAACCACAATCCACACACTCGTCCACAATCAATTGACGACCATCCATCTCAAAACAATTAAAACAAAACTTCAATAAAGCAGCCATCATGGAATGTTGAATAAGATTCAAGTACTCAACAGCCTTCCAACAATCAAAACTATGTGGTTCCATTTGATTAATCGCATCCATGGATTGCACAATAAAGGAGGCAGAAGCCAAATGATGAATGTCTGAAAATGAAAATGTTTTTAGAATACTTGCACTCATGAATGTTGAAAGGGGTTCTTTGATATGACACTCTATCGCACAGACATTAAAAGGTTGAAGATAAGCACCATACTTACTCGTTGGAGCATTAGCTCCTTTCGCAATCATTGTGATGGATTTTCCTTCTTCACTTATCATTCTCACTAAGGCATCTTTTTCCTTATACTGAGTTGAAGAAACAATCATGGCAACAAGCTTATTGTTCATATTCACTTTGATTTGGATTGAGATATGCATTGATTTTACTTGTCTTCAATCTCCAATCTTTATCCACCTTCACATGAAGGGATAAGAGAATCTTTAATCCATATTGACGACGAAGTTCCATGCTTACTTGCTTAATGATTTCATTTTTAAGTGCACCCTTTGCACCAATCACAATCCCCTTTTGTGAATCCTTTTCTACGATAATGGAAGCTTCAATCGTACAGGTTGAATCTGTAAATGAAAGAGTATCAATCACAACAGCACTTGAATGAGGGATTTCTTGATTAGTCAAATTGAGTAATTTCTCACGAATCACTTCTGAAATATAAAATTGATACGTCAATTGAGTCAGTTGTTCTTGAGGATACAATCGCTCTTGCTCTGGCAATTCCTTCAAAATTACTTCCACTAAACGATCAAGATTATCTTGATTAAGTGCAGACAAAGGAATAATCTCATTAAACTCATAGTTGGTTGCATAGTGTTCTAACAGAGGTATGATTGCATTACGATTCATCATATCAATCTTATTCACAATCGCAAACACAGGAGAAGAGGTCTGCTTAACTAAATCATATAGGGTTTTATCAACCGCCTTTTCCTTTTTTGTAATATCAATCATGAATAGTATTAGATCAACTTCCTTTAAGGTTGCAACCGTGGATTTGACCATCATAGAACTCAAAGCATCTTTGGGTTGGTGAAAACCAGGAGTATCTAAAAAGACAATTTGCCCTTGATCATCGTTATAGACACCTAATATTACATTACGTGTTGTTTGTGCCTTTGCCGATGTGATGGCCACCTTGGTTTGCATTAAAGCATTGAGCAAGGTGGATTTACCCGCATTAGGACGACCAATTAAGGCTACGGTTCCAGCTTTAGTCATGTTTTACATCCTCTACATTGAATTGCATAGGGAGTAACTCTGCAATGGTCATGACAACTTCATCTTTGCCATTAGAAAGATAAATTGGTGCATCTTGAGGTAATAGTTCACTTAAAACTTGACGGCATATACCACAAGGAGCCGCAATTCTAAAACCATCACTCACAATCGCAATTGCTTCAATATCATCTTTACGATAACCATTGGAGTACGCAGCGTAAATAGCACTTCTTTCCGCACAATTGGTGGCTCCAAAGGATGCATTTTCTATGTTTGCGCCAAGAAAAGTTGTTCCATCTTTAAGTAAGATACATGATCCTACATGATAATTAGAATATATCGCATATGCATGATTCATTGCTTTAAAAGCTTGATTAATTAATTCTTGTTGTTTCATAATAGCTCCTTTATGGTTGGGAATAATATAATCATTGCGATAATCGCCGCAAACAGTGACATAACAAGAACAGAAGCAGAAGCTAAATCTTTGATGCGCTTAACATCAGCATGTTCTTGTGGGATTAAAGCATCACAAATCCACTCAATACTGGTATTCATATACTCTAGTGCTAAAACTAAACCAATAAGCAATAAAAGCACAATCATTTCCCACACCTGTAATGGCAAGAAAACAATGAGTCCTAACACAACCACAGCCAACAAAGCTTGTAATTGAATACTAGAATCATGAAGTAAGCCAAAAAAGAGCCCTTCAAAGGCTACCTTAAACTTAAAGACTAGATTCTTTAAGATCTCTTGGATATTCACGCAATAGCTCCTTTTGTCTTTGAATCATTTTAGATTCGTTTTCTTCATTATCATGATCATAACCACACGCATGCAATAAAGCATGCGCAAACAAGAATGCAAACTCTCTTTGTATTGAGTGCTTATACTCCTGTGCTTGACGAACACACGAATCAACATTAATAATAATGTCTGCTAATGAGTCCTCATCATCACTCACAAAAGTGAGAACATCCGTAGGATAATCCTTTCCTTTATAATGCAGATTGAACTCATGCATCGCATCATCATGAACTAAAACAACATTCACTCTTGTTTTAGACTTGATTTCTTTTAATAGAATCGCTTCTTTCATGATGGTTTTTAGAATGATTTTTTGATCATTCCATGTTTTATCTTTAGTGTTATTTATAAATGAAAAAGGCATAATTCCTCCTTAAACAGTATACCATATTCACTTTTTTTATCATAGACTCGTCTGATTTTATATTCACAATCAGTAAAGATAATGGTATCATATCGTGTGAGGTACGTTATGGATCAATTAATCGCGTCTTTAGAGTCCTTTAAGCTAGTCCCTTGGGATTTGGTTTTAGGTGGATTTGGATTATTCCTATTTGGTATTAAATTTATGGGTGATGGACTTAAAGCTGTTGCGGGTGATAAGTTAAGAACCTACATTGATCGTTACACATCAAAAGTGTGGATGGCAATTGGGATTGGTGCGTTCATTACAGTTGCAATTCAATCCTCATCAGCAACCACAGCCATTACTATTGGCTTTGTACGTGCTGGATTTATGCGCCTTGAACAAGCCACAGGAATCATCATGGGAGCCAACATTGGTACAACCGTGACTTCCTTTTTAATTGGATTAAAAATTGAGAATTTTGCGATGGCAATCATCTTTGTTGGAGCAATGCTTGTCTTATTCGCAAAGAAGAAAAAAACAAACTACATTGGTTCATCCATTTTAGGTTTTGGGATCATGTTCTTTGGTTTAAAAACCATGGGAGATGCATTAAAAACACTGAAGGATGTTGAAGCATTTATTGATTTAACACGTTCAATGAGTACTAATCCATTTCTAGCTCTTACTGGAGGGATTATCTTTACAGGTCTTGTTCAATCTTCTTCAGCGATGATTGGGATTGTTCAAAAAATCTATGAAGCGGGTGGCATGACCATCGATGCTGCACTACCTTTTGTCTTTGGTTCTAACATTGGTACAACCATCACCGCCATCATGGCTGCATTAGGGGGTTCATTGGCCTCTAAACGTGCAGCAGGAATACATACCCTTTTTAATGTCATTGGAACCGTGTTCGCTATGGTGTTTTTAAATCAATTCCTTGCGATTGATAAATTCTTAGCTGCTCGCTTTGATTTAAATGCCCCAATGCAAATAGCAGTGGCACATATAGCATTTAACGTCATTGCGACCCTTCTTATTTTCCCATTTGTTTCCTACATGGTTAAACTCATTCGTATTATCATTAAAGGGGATGAAATTGAATATCGTGAGATTGATCTTAATGCTTTGGATTTAGAACTAGCACGCTCACTTCCTTCAGCCGCACTTAACGTGTCAAAAGAGACCATTGTAAAAATGGGTGAGTTATCCCTAGAAGCCATTGATGAAAGCAAGGCTTTCTTACTTTCTAAGAGTAAATCCCACATTGAACATGTGCTTAACTTAGAATCCATCATTAACAACATGGATTCAAAAATCACCGACTATCTTCTAGTCATTGTAAAAGAGAATTTAGGTGAAGATGACTTGGAAACCTACCAAGGAAACATTGCTGTACTTAAAAACATTGAACGCATTGGTGACTTAGCTACCAATTTAGTTGAATACTACGATACCATTTATGAAGCTGATGAATCCTTCTCTCAAGAAGCATTAGATGATATTGTGCAAATGATTGATTTGGTTCATCACATGATTGCTCGCTCATTAAGAGTGTTCATTAATGAAGATAAACTCATGCATCAAAGCATTCTTGAAGATGAAAACTACTTAGACTTACTCGAATTCAAAGCCAAACAACGTCACTTTGAACGTATGGCTACAGACAAATGTTTAGCTAACGTAGGAGGGTCACTCTTTGTGGATATCCTAGCTACAATAGAGCGTATGGGAGATCATGCGTGCAACATCTCTAAAACCACATTCAGTGTTCATGT
>CAYSNT010000042.1:3525-8196 GCA_964432505.1 uncultured Erysipelothrix sp. | reverse complement strand
AGATATCATTGGTCGAACTGGAGTTGGTAACAAAGCCGCGTCGTTGTTTCATGGTGTTCTCCCTTCTTGAACCTGTTGACATAAATTAATGACACTGAGTTCTGGACAACCGCCTAAACATAATTCTTTTTTAGGACAGGTTGGACAAGCCTTTCTTTGTTTATCCCTAAACTTCTCAAAGGCTGAAGAATTCCAAGCTTCTTTGATTGTAATGTGTTTAAGATCATGCTCATATGCTAATGATTGAATAAAAGAGCATGGGTAGATTTTACTTTCAGGACTGATGTAGGCTGAGAATCGTCCACTTTCACAGGGTTCAAT
This sequence comes from uncultured Erysipelothrix sp., assembly GCA_964432505.1. Classification (GTDB taxonomy): domain Bacteria; phylum Bacillota_I; class Bacilli_A; order Erysipelotrichales; family Erysipelotrichaceae; genus UBA6182. Next base: position 7,875 of record CAYSNT010000042.1, on the reverse strand, counting down.
GCATTGTGGGGCAACATCTTTACAATAGTTAACCACCCCTGGTACACAACAGGAATCAAACCCCATCATGAAAGAAGCCTTATCTTCATTCATGAGTTCAAAGAAGCGTTGTAAGTGAGGATTATCCTTTTTAAGTACCAAGTCTTGTCGATCATAACCAACAGGTTTATAAAGAAGGAAGATGACGGCACGAATGCCTTGAGGGAAAGCATCACGTTGGATTAAATCTATCGCTTCTTCAATGCTTTGATTGTTGAGAATGAAATGAATGTTAGTGGTGACATTGGCTTTTAACAGCATCTTTATGGCTTTAGTAGTGTAGGGTGTTTTATACCAACTAACGGCTGCAGCCCCACAGTATTGTTTGATGATGTTCACCTTTTCTGGGGTTAGAAGAAATCCTGATGTGGTAATATTAGGGATAATGTTGTGATCTCGTGTAACTTTTAAGATGGCTTCAAAATCTGGATGACAATCAGGATCTCCACGTCCTCCTAGTGCCACTTGAAACGTCTTGTGTTCACATTGTTTGATGATGTCTGTGTAGTCTTGTAGTGACATATCAGAGGAAATAACTTCTCCCCCTTTTTGATAGCAATATATCCCTGCTTTTAAACATAACCCTGAAAGACCATGTTCACAAAAGCCTTTAATGCCAATGTCCAATAAGTGAGGAAAATCTCCCATGAAGGGTTCAATGCCTGTGTCTTGTCCTTGCTTATCAAAGACATTGGATCGAAAATATTCCCCTGTGTTTGGATCAAAAGTGGTGACATAGCGATAGGTAAAATCAAAGCGATGGTGTATCATACGCTTTTTCTCTTCCATTGCTTGTTTTGAACGCTTAAGACAAGTCCAGTGATAACAATCCCAACTCCTAAGGTGTAGCCTATGTTGTCAGTGATGGCATTGCTACTGATGTCTCTGAGCAACGAACTCACGATGGAAAGCACTAGACCTCCCCCAAAACCAAGCTGAAGAGCGATTTGATATTTGGTATAAAAGTCTTTGACTTTAAGTAGTTTAGTGATGTCATTGAGTAATGCTTTAACTAAACGAACAAAAGTGGACTTGAATAGTCCTGCAGTGGAAAGCATGATCATGGTCCCTAATGTGAAACAAGCAAAATACTTGTTGATGGAGTTGTTTCTCATCATATAGTTAGAGAAAAACAAGCCAGCACCAAAGGCAATGATGAGCGTATAGAACACTTGGCTTTTCTTATATGAAATGACCTTAATGATCAGTTGAATGACCCCATTGAAATTGGCAATCACCTTCTCATATTGTCCACCAATGATGGCAGGTAGAAAGGCACTGACTAAGGTGACAATGGCTGAGAAATGTAAAATGCGAGTAGGGACATTATTAAAACTGGCTGTTAGAAATGAAAACAACGCTTTTAAACCTGTAGGAGGCATATAGTTGAAACCTCCCGGGGCGTATTTAGTCCAAAACCATAGAATAAAGGCAATAGCTCCACAGAGAAGTAAGATGATGTTATGCTTGGTTGGTTTCTTAATGAACTTTTTCCATATCTTAAAGACATTCATCACTTCCTTGATGAATCCTTCACTTTCTTGTTTGAAATCAAGAACTTGTTCAAGGGTGATGCTTTCAGGATGATGTCCTGATAAGGAAAGGATACTACGATCAAGTGTTGGCGATGATAAGTGAGGTGCCATCGGTATACTCATGGACATGGACTTATGATGTGGTGATGATAGGTTGACGCAGTGATGTGGCTTGTCGGGTTCAATAGGTTGTCCGCAGTGTTGACATGTCATTGGTTTACCCCACGTAATGTGTTTTGTTACTTTAATTATAGTCTTCTGTTTTTTCATTTACAATCTTATTTAGGTGTGTTTGTTAGAAAATGAACAAGTAAATCAATAGAAAAACGTTGTTACTTTCAGGTAACAACGTTTGTTTTAATCTTATTCTTCTTGTCTAAGCAACAGTCCATCCCCCATCAATGGTCATGGTGGATCCTGTAATCATGTCTGAGTGTTCTCCACATAAATAAAGGACCATATGAGCAACATCCTCAACTTTAATCAGTTGCTTGATGGCTGCTTTTTGTAACATAATCTTTGTGATGACTTCATCCTCATCAATGCGGTGAAGTTGTGCCTGATCAGCAATTTGTTTGTCCACTAAAGGGGTTTTCACATAGGCAGGACAAATGGAATTTACTGTAATTCCAAATGGAGCACCTTCTAATGCAGTGACTTTGGTCAGTCCACTTAAACCATGTTTTGCGCTAATGTAGGCTGACTTGAATTCTGATGCCACTAAGCCATGAATGGAGTTTAAATGAATGATACGACCCCATCCTTTGTCTTTCATAAGCGGCCAGACATACTTGGTCAACAAGAAGGGAGCAGTAAGCATCACATTGAGCATGTAGTCCCATTTGTCTTCATCAAAGGTTTCGATGGAAGAGACATGTTGAAGTCCTGCGACATTCACTAAGATATCCACATAATCAAACTTCGTTTTAGCAAAATCGATGATTTTTTTGCATTCACTGCGTTGAGATAAGTCAGCGACAACATACTCACATTCTAATCTTTGGGCTTCTTTCATCAGTTCATTTTCTTGTCTGTCTACCATTAAAACACGAAATTTTTGCGCTACAAAAAGTTCTGAGATGGCTAATCCAATCCCACTTGCAGCACCTGTGACAATACAGATGTGTTCTTGCATATGATCCTCCAATGAGTTCTAGCTTCTTCTCAATCGTAACAGATATGAAAGCGGTGTCAAGAAAAAATCCACTATTCAGTGGATTTAATGTGAATTAATAAGTAAAGAATCCTTGTCCTGTCTTACGACCGAGTTGATTCGCACGAACTTTCTTCTTGAGAAGTTGATGAGGTTTGTATTTGTCCCCTAATTCTTCAAATAACGTTTCCATGATGGCTAAGCAAACATCAAGTCCAATGAGGTCTCCTAAAGCTAAAGGTCCTAATGGATGATTGGCTCCTAACTTCATTGCGGTATCAATGTCTTCAGCACTGGCTACACCTTCATGTAAGCATGCAATGGCTTCATTGATCATTGGGATAAGAATTCGGTTAACCACAAAGCCTGGGGCTTCATTGACGATAACAGGTGTCTTATTGATGGCTAATACTACTTCCCTTACTTTTTCAACCACATTCACATCAGTCACTTGGCCTGAAATGATTTCCACTAAAGCCATCATAGGGACTGGATTAAAGAAATGAAGTCCTATGACCTGTGTTGGACGTTGGGTTGCCATCGCTACTTCAGTGATGGAAAGTGATGATGTGTTAGTTGCTAGAATGGCTTCTGCCTTCACCACTTGATCTAATTCTTTGAAAATGGCTTTTTTAATGTTGGCATTTTCAGTAGCAGCTTCAATGACTAAATCAGCATCTGCAATATCACTTAACTCACTTGAGAAAGTAAGGTTAGCCATGATAGCATCCATGCCTTCTTGAGTTAGTTTTGCCTTTTCTACACTACGACTTAGATTCTTTTCAATGGATTTCTTGGCTTTAGCAAGGGCTTCACTTTGAATGTCTCGTACAACGACACTAAACTGTGATGCTAAGACTTGAGCAATACCTGAACCCATGACTCCTGATCCGATTACAGCAATTTTCATGTTTTTCTCCCTCAAATACAACCAATGCTTCCCAGGGTAACTGGAAAGCATTGGAGTACACTATGTTGATTTTAAGATTAGTAGATTCCAAAGCTTGCTAAGATAATAGCAGCGATGACAGAAACCACAGGAATGAGTGTAGCAACCATGAAAATGTCAAGGTATGAATCTTTATGAGTCATGGAAGTAACAGCAAGTAATGTTAATACCGCACCGTTATGTGGTAAAGTATCAAGACCGCCTGATGATAATGAAGCTACACGGTGGAACGCTTCTAGAGGAATTCCAGAAGAAGCAGATAGAGCAACGAAGTTTTCTCCTAAAGCAGCAAGAGCAATACCCATACCGCCTGATGCAGATCCAGTAGCACCAGCTAAGATGTTAACGGCAACAGCGTTAGCAATAAGTGGGTTACCTTCGATACCTAATACAGCGTCAGTTAATTGAGTAAATCCAGGAACCGCGCGAACGACAGCACCGAAACCTACAGCTGCAGATGTATTGATGATAGCAAGAACGGATCCAGAAGCACCAGCGTTGATTGTGTTAACAACATTTGGCATACGTTTCCAGAACAATAAGATAGCTAAGATGATACCAAGTACTAAGGATTCAATAATAACGATTGGTCCACGTCCGAATGTTTCGGTAAAGTTTTCAACACCCATAACAGTAGCAATGTTTAATGAAACGATAACAGCAAGTAATGGAAG
>CAYSNT010000042.1:0-3425 GCA_964432505.1 uncultured Erysipelothrix sp. | reverse complement strand
AGTTTCGTCCATGATTTTTCCAAAAATAGCACCCAACATAAACACTGGGAACCAGGATTTAGCAAATCCTACGAAGCCAGTCATGTAAGTATCAGTGTAAGCTGGAATTAATTCTAACCCCCCGGTCAAAGCAACTACTAGAGCGGTGATTGGTGCGACCCAAATGATGGACATTCCTTTGTAAGCAAGGAACATAAGCAATGCTAAGCCTAAAAATATACCCCACATAAAATTTTCCTCCTCTTCTGTGGTTAAATTTTAATGCCGATAGTTGGTTCCATGAAGATGCGAGCATCCATGGTTTTAAGGTTTTCACTGATGATTGGTTTGAAATCCATATAAGCAAGGACATCTTTCTCAAGGTCTACACCTGGAGCAATCTCAGTTAAAACAACGCCTTGTGGTCCTAATTCAAATACAGCACGCTCAGTGATGTACATGACAGGTTGTCCTACTTCTAATGCATAGTCTCCACTGAAGGTAACTTGTTCAACAGCAGTGACAAACTTCTTATTGCGTCCTTCAACAACAATATTCAACTTGCCATCTTTTGCTTCTACTTCTAAGCCACCAGCAGTAAATGTACCTAAGAAAATAACTTTCTTCGCATTTTGAGTGATGTTGATGAATCCGCCTGCTCCAGCAATCTTAGGTCCGAACTTAGAAACGTTGATGTTACCCTTCACGTCACATTCAGCTAAACCTAAATAAGCAAGGTCTAATCCACCACCATCATAGAAGTCAAATTGGTAAGGTTGGTCAATGATAGCTTCTGGATTGGTTGCAGCTCCAAAGCTTAAACCTCCAGCAGGAATTCCACCAATAGGACCTGGTTCGATTGTAAGAATCATACTATTGCCAATGCCTTCTTCGTTTGCAACACGTGCAACCCCTTCTGGCATACCAATCCCTAAGTTTACAATCGCATTAGGAATAAGTTCCATAGCAGCACGACGAGCAATGACTTTACGATCATCCAATTCCATCGGCTTCATGCTATTCACAGGAACTTTAAGACTACCCGTGTAAGAAGCGTTGAAGTCTTCAGCAAAGGTTTGCATGTGGTTCTTCATATCAGCAACTTGAACGATAGTATCAACATAGATTCCAGGAATTTTAACAAGTTTAGGATCAAGTGTTCCAGCCTTAACGACTTTCTCAACTTGAACGATCACTTTACCACCAGAGTTCTTACATGCTTGCGCAATGGATAATACTTCAAGTGATCCAGCTTCTTTTTCCATGGTGACGTTTCCGTTTTCATCAGCATAAGTACCACGGATGAAAGCGAAATCGATAGGGAATGCTTTGTACATTAAGTATTCTTTACCACGTAGTTCAATGAGTTCAACCATATCTTCTTTAGTGACTTCATTGAGTTTTCCACCTTGTAGACGTGGGTCAACAAAGGTTTTTAAACCAACACGAGTAATGGTACCTGGTTTGTTAGCAGCGATATCTCTAAATAAGTGAGAGATACATCCTTGTGGGAAGTTGTACGCTTCGATTTTGTTTTCTAACGCTAATTTTTGAACCTTTGGAACAAGACCCCAGTGTCCACCAATAACACGTTTAAGTAATCCTTCGTGACCAAAGTGATTTAATCCACGAGTCTTACCATCGCCTTGACCAGCTGCGTATACTAACGTTAAGTTTTTAGGCTCACCCGTTTCAACGAAGCGGTTTTCAATTGCGATTTCCAATTCTTCTGGTACAGCATTACCAACGAATCCGCCGGTAGCAATTGTGCTGTTTGACGTCACTAACTTTACAGCTTCCGCTGCAGTCATAAATTTCACTGCCATATGTTCCTCCTGTGTGAATACTGTGTTTAAGATTAAAGTCTCATTCCACCATTCACGCTTAGGTTGTGACCGGTGATGTAGGAAGCATCATCAGATGCTAAGAATAAAGCAGCTGTTGCGATTTCTTCTGGTTGAGCCAAACGTTTTAACATGGTTTGTGCTGCGAATTTGTCAAGTAGATCTTGAGGTACGGTTTTAAGAATGTCAGTTAATGTGTAACCTGGAGCAATGGAGTTAACACGTACTTGTGCACCCTTCATTGCGAATTCTTTAGCCCAAGACTTTGTCATACCAATGACACCAGCTTTTGTAGCTGCATAGTTAGCTTGTCCAATGTTACCAAATTCTCCAACAACGGAAGAAATGTTGATGATGGATCCTGATCCTTGTTCAGCCATGAATGGTCCAACAAAACGAGTTAAGTTGAAGACGCCTTTAAGGTTAACATCAATAACAAGGTTCCACATATCATCACTCATTTTACGAGTGAGTGAATCACGAGTGATTCCAGCGTTGTTAACTAAGATATCAATACGTCCATATTTTTCTTTTGCATAGTTGAATAAGTTTTCGCAACCTTCAACATCAGTGACATTAAGTTGGAAACCTTCAACACCTTCACATTCATAGTTCAATTCACCCATGTCAGCAGCAATGACTTTTGCACCTTCTTTAGCGAATAATTCTGCCATGGATTGTCCTAATCCACGTGCGCCACCAGTAATGATAGCTACTTTTCCTTCTAATCTCATTGTTTCTCTCCTTTTTCTTTCTATTGAGTTGATTTACTCTTTACCAACGATCAGTGAGATACCTTGACCTCCACCGATACATAGGGTTGCTAAACCATATTTAACTTCTTCACGACGTTTCATTTCATGAAGTAATGTGACTAAGATACGCGCTCCACTAGCACCAATTGGGTGACCTAGCGCAATCGCTCCACCATTGACGTTAACAATGGATGGATCAAGTTCTAAACTCTTCACGACACTGAGTGATTGTGCTGCGAACGCTTCGTTAGCTTCAATGAGTCCTAAATCTTTAATTTCTAATCCAGCTTTCGCTAGCGCTTTACGAGTAGAAGGAATAGGTCCTGTACCCATGATTTGTGGATCTACACCAGCAGAAGCATAAGATTTAATTACTGCAAGAGGAGTTAAACCTAAGGATTGAGCTTTTTCTTTGCTCATAAGAACTAAAGCTGCTGCACCATCATTGATTCCTGAAGCATTACCCGCAGTCACTGATCCATCTTTCTTAAAGGCTGGACGAAGTTTTGCTAATCCCTCTAATGAAGCATTGGCTTTTGGATATTCATCTGTATCAACCACGATGTCACCTTTTTTTGAACTGATAACAACGGGAACAATTTCATCTTTAAATTTGCCATCCGCAATCGCTTTAACCGCACGATGTTGGCTTTGAACCGCGAAAGCATCTTGCTCTTCACGAGTGAATCCATATTCAGTGACAATGTTTTCTGCCGTAATCCCCATGTGTACTCCACTGAATGCATCAGTGAGTCCATCATAGACCATGGTGTCAACCATGGTTGCTTGACCCATGCGAGCTCCCCAACGTGCTGAAGGAACAACATACGCTGATAAACTCATGTTT
>CAYSNT010000041.1:0-8263 GCA_964432505.1 uncultured Erysipelothrix sp. | reverse complement strand
GAAGAAAAGACGGTATCTATGTTATACCCATTGCGTGTTTGCGACCTTAGATTTGTTTTAAACAATGAAAAACGGAAAAACATATTATTGCTATCTAATCAATTGAAACCTATTAAATTTTCGTGAAAGGTTGAGTTAGAGTCCCTTCATCCGCACCATTCTGATACAGAGACCATGGAATTAAACCCATGGTTTTTCTTTGTAAAGCTGGACATAGCAAATGTTTGAACTGTATTAATGTCTCTTAACCTTTCCACAATTACTTGAATCTTAACAATGATTTGACTAATTCATGAGGTCTTTATTGTGGAATTCAGTCTTTATAATGAACTTGTTATTCTACTCACAACGTCATTGTTTATTTGGTTATCTATGATAAAATGAAATCAAATAGATCCATTGATTATCAGTTCATCCTTAATTGCATTCCACTGTTAACATAATATGAAACAACAAAAAGAAAAGGAAGACAAGTATTTAAGGAGTTCTTTAGACACTTGTTACATCAACCATGAGCTATAAAATTCTAAGCAAACGTCAACTCAATAAACTCACCTTTGCGATGCAAATTGAGGCTAGAGAAATTGTGACCAATGCACAAGCAGGGCACTTTGTCATGATTAGGACTCACCAACAAGGTGAGCGAATTCCATTAACCATTGCAGATGCGCAAGGGGATCGTATTACAGTGATTTTTAAAGTCGTAGGAGATACGACGTCTAAGTTAAGTCAACTTGAAGTTGGTGATGTCGTGTATGAGATTATCGGACCATTGGGTCATCCTTTTGCAATGCCAAAGATTCAAACGTTATGTGTCATTGCTGGTGGGGTTGGTTGTGCTATTGGTTACCCGATCGCAAAACAATACATTCAAAAAGGTGTTGATGTGACTTTCATTGCGGGGTTTAAAGATGAGAGTGAGATCTTTTATGAACAGGAGTTTCATCAAGTTAGTAATCAATGCATCATCACTGTTGAACAACAAAGTGAAAAGTATGTGCAGGGTAATGTTGTTGATGCATTGAAACATATCCTTTTATCTCAAAAAATCGATGCCATCTTTGCGATTGGATCATTACCCATGATGAAAGCCATCACTAACATAGGAGAGCAACATCAAATCTTAACAGTGGTCAGTTTAAATCCAATCATGGTGGATGGCATTGGGATGTGTGGTGGCTGTCGTGTAAATGTGGGTGGCAAGCCTCATTTTGCATGTGTTGATGGCCCTGAGTTTGATGGTCGATTAGTCGATTTTGATGCATTGATAGCACGCAATCAGGCATATGATTGCAGGTGGAAATAATATGCGAAATGAACCAAAATTAGTAGCTGCTGATTTGAGAAAAACTACATTTGATGAAGTGAGTCTTGGCTTTAATAAGCAACAAGTGATAGCTGAGGCTAGTCGATGTTTAAACTGTAAGTCACAACCATGTGTTAACCATTGTCCAGTTCATGTGGACATTCCTACTTTTCTTGCACAAATAAAAAATAATAACGTTGACGATGCTTTAGGGACTATTTTAAAGACAAATCCTTTACCAGGGGTTTGTGGACGAGTGTGTCCTCAAGAGAGTCAATGTGAAGCTGCATGTGTATTGACGAAGGTAAATCAAGCTGTCAATATTGGTCAATGTGAGCGCTATGTTGCTGATTATGGCACATGGACTCCAATAAAGAAGAAAGCCATTAATAAGAAAGTAGCGGTTGTGGGAGCAGGACCTGCAGGAATCGCATGTGCGTACACGTTAAGTAATGCGGGTATTGCCGTAGATATTTATGATAGTTGGGATCAAATGGGAGGGGTACTTCGTTATGGAATACCTGACTTCAGACTTCCTAAAGCCGTAGTTGATCTTGAGATTGATCGCTTAATGAATGAGTTGATTACCTTCAAAAAGAACATAGTTATTGGTAAAACAATCACATTAGATCAATTAAAACAACAACACTTTGATGCAATCTTCTTAGCAACTGGTGCAGGTTTACCAGAGTTTGTGGAAATGAGAAACAGTGATGCGATAGGCGTCTTTTCAGCCAATGAGTTTTTAACACGAATCAACACCTTTTCAGCTCACCTAGATGATCATGATACACCTTTATATCCTATGAAGAAAACAATTGTTATTGGTGGCGGTAATGTTGCATTGGATGCTGCTCGTTGTGCGTTGCGTTTAAATGTTGATGTCACCATTGCTTATCGAAGAACCATTAATCGAATGCCAGCTCGCTTAGCTGAGGTAGAACATGCCCTTGAAGAGGGGATTGAGGTTAAAGAGTGTTTATCACCTAAAGCAGTCATCGTTGATGATCACTACAAGATGACTGGTATCTTATTTCAACCCACTAAGTTTGTCATGGTTGATGGGAAAGAAAAAGTCATTGAGGATGTTGAACAACCACCCATCATCATCGAGGCTGACAGTTGCATTGTGGCTGTTGGAACAAGTCCCAATCCACTATTAAACTCAACTTTACCACAACTAAAATTAAATAAATGGCAATCCATTGAAGTGGATGAACACTTAGAAAGTTCGATTCCTTTAGTTTATGCGGGGGGTGATGCGGTATTAGGATCTGCTACCGTCATTGCAGCATTAGGGCAAGGTAAGAAAGCAGCTTTAAGCATGATTGAAAGATTGGGTTAGGGGAAGTTGAATCATGGTTAAAACGATATGATCTCATTGGTTGTTTGAAGAGGTGCTAAAATGAAATCAAGTAAAGGAGTTGAGTATGAAATTTAAAACTCATCTAAGTCAATCTTGGAGTCGGTTTTATTCGCAAACAGCATTATTCACAAAAATCATTCAGGTAGCACAAAAAGCAGGGATCAAAGTGATCTATTTAGTATTGCTTCTTTTTTACACACTTCAACAATCTTCAACACCAAAGTATGCTAAATCGATTATTCTAGGAGCACTGGGGTATTTTATTTTGCCTACTGATTTTGTGGCTGATTTCATTCCTATGGTGGGTTTCTCAGATGATTTAACTGCTTTGCTTGCAGCAACTGCTGCTGTGGCTTTGTATGTTACCAAAGAGACCAAAGCAAAGGCTAAAGAGCGTTTAAATGTATGGTTTACTTCAGTGGATAAAGCAATATTGGATGAAGTGGATCAACACATTGATGAGCAAAGAAAAGAGCAGGCAAAATAATAACACCAAAGATGAGATTTTGTGATATGCACAATACATATCTTTTTTTGCCCATTTATAGGCATGTTCTTCTAATAGATTAAGATGTGTTGTACTGACAAAAGTATTCCTAAGAGAGTCTTTGTTCACTTTTTCTGGTTTTATGATAAAATAAGCCAAGTTAATCCATTGGTGTTCAAAGTATTAATGGATTAACTTTAAATTAGGAGAGTAACATGACATTAAATAAAGAAATTTCACTTCCCTTTATGAAACGTGGGAAGTTTGTGATATTGGGCTTATTCATCATGATTATTATTGGTACTGTATATTCATACAGTGTGTTTCGAGTTGCTTTAGAAGATTATTATGGAATTGGTGCGTCATTAAGTGGATTACCTTATATGTTTGCCTTAGCCACCTATGCTTTATTCATGATGTTGAGTGGTCCCTATATTTCGAAGATTCATCCAAGAACAATGATGCTTATGGGTGGAGCATTAGTGTCCTTAGGATGGATTCTATCTTCATTTTCTCCACATATTGGATGGTTTACCTTCTTCTATGGCTTCATGAGTGGATCTGGGGTAGGAATCATGTATGGTGTTCCCATGGCAGTGGTCGCAAAGTGGTTTCCAGATCACAGAGGTCTTGCGGTAGGGAGTGTTATTGTTGGATTTGGATTGTCACCAATCATGACTGCTCCATTAGCCAATCAACTGATTCTATCATTGGGTGTCATGAATGCGTTGCTAATGCTAGGCGTTGGACTTGTGGTGATCTTACCAATATTGGTGTTTCCATTTCGCTTTCCTTATGCACATGAAGTAAAAGACACATCATCAAATAAGTTAGGCAGTTTGAATGATACTCCAACCAAGCTCATGATGAAACAACGTCGATTCAAAGGGTTGTATCTTAACTTTGTCTTAGGAACCACCATAGGATTAATGCTCATTGGTTTAACCGCAAACATTGGACGTAACACGATTGGACTTACCTCAACTCAAGTGAGTCAAGCCATGGCATTGTTTGCCTTGTTGAATGGAGGAGGTCGTCCCTTGTTTGGATGGTTAGTGGATCGTTTTGGTAGCTTCTTTGCGATGATGCTTTCTTATTCGCTGATTACTGTGGCGTCACTACTTATGATCTTTTTTGGTGAAGCCAATGTCTTCATTTATATTGTCTCATTCATGCTTTTCTGGCTTAACTTAGGAGCATGGCTGGCCATAGCACCAACAACCACCATTAATGACTATGGAGTGATGCATTACAGTCAAAATTATGGGTTACTTTTCACAGCCTATGGTGTTGGCGCCATCTTAGGAGTCCTCACTTCAGGACTGGTTTTAGATTGGTTCAGCAATATCCAAACTTTGTTTGTGATAGTGATTGTATTTTCAGGGTTAGGCATCATCAACACCATCATCACCTTTAAAGAGTAGGATAAACATGAAACTGTATGAGCAACAGACGATCGTCATATTAACAAAACACAAGAAAGAACAGGTGATTCAACCTTTGGTGGAAGCACATTGTGGTGGCACTTTCATCATAGATGATGTGTTTGATACCGATTCTTTGGGTTCTTTTTCACGTGAAATCAAACGTAAAAAAAACCAATTGGATACCGCGAGACAAAAAATCAAACAAGCACTTAAACGCAATCCTGCATCGATTGCGATTGTGAGTGAAGGCAGTTTTGGACCACATCCAATGATACCGATCCCTTGGAATGTGGAGATTGTGGTGCTTGTGGATAAAGTGAATCACATTGAAGTGATCGGTGTACATGAAAGCAGTGACACCAACTTTAATCATCGTGTTGTCTCTAGTGTTGAAGAACTGCAAGAATTCGCAAAGGAAGTGAAATTTCCAATTCATGGACTACTACTGCGTCCAGATCATGAATCTCATAAAAAAATCATCAAAGATATAACATCAGATGAAAAACTCATCGATGCTTTTCATCGATGTTTGAAAGAGTCTAAACATAATCGAGTGTTTGTGGAAACCGACATGAGAGCCCATCGCAATCCAACACGTATGAATAACATTCAAAAAGCCACCCAACACATGGTGGATCAGCTGCTTACACGATGCCCAGTCTGCCAATGCCCTGGGTTTGTGATCACAAGTAAGGTCAAGGGATTACCTTGTGAGTGTTGTGGTGAACCAACTCAACTTGTTTTAAAACATATTTATTCATGTCAGCGATGCAAGTATCAAGAAGATAAAATGTATCCTCATGGAGTTAAGGGTGAAGCCCGATACTGTGATTGGTGCAATCCTTAAGGATTGATTCTTTGATGATGAACTCATCTATGAGATAATGTGAGGCAATCAGAGGTGATGGATATGAAACGTGCATTGATCAGTGTCAGTGATAAAACAGGAGTGATTGAACTAGCTAAACGACTTATTGAATTAGAAGTTGAAATCGTTTCAACAGGAGGAACCTATGCTTTACTTCGAGCTCATAACTTACCTGTATTAAGCGTAGAAGAGGTGACGCATTTTCCAGAAATGCTAGAGGGAAGAGTGAAGACACTTCACCCTTATGTTCATGGGGGAATTCTCTTTAAGCGAAACAATCAAGAGCATCTTGAAGTGTTAAACCAATACAATATCCAACCTATTGATATAGTGATTGTTAATCTTTATCCATTTGAAAAAATCATTCAAGATCCTCATCATACATTGGATGATGCGATTGAAAACATTGATATTGGTGGACCAACGTTGCTCAGAGCGGCAGCAAAGAACTTTTCTGATGTGTGTGTTGTGGTAGATCCATCTGATTACCATGTTTTAATCACACAACTTATAGAACATGGTACTCCTTCCTATGAGTTTAAAAAAGCCATGGCACTTAAAGTCTTTCAACATACCGCGGTCTATGATGGTTTAATTGACCAGTATCTGAATGAAGAGTTGTTTCCACAACACCATATACAGTCCTTGACTAAAGTCATGGATTTACGTTATGGGGAAAATCCTCATCAGCAGGCTGCTTTCTATGCTAATCAATACAATCAAAATTCATTACTCATGAATGCAGAACAACTTCAAGGCAAAATGTTGTCTTACAATAATCTGCTTGATGCCAATGCTGCAATAGAACTTCTAAAGGAATTTAATCTACCCACATGTGTGGTCATCAAACACACCAATCCATGTGGGGTGGGATCAGCGACTACCATTGAAGAAGCTTACTTTAAAGCTTATGAAGCTGATAAAATCAGTATATTTGGGGGCATTGTTGCCTTGAATCAAGAAGTGAATGAAACGATTGCAAAGCATTTAGCTTCCTTGTTTCTGGAAGTTATTCTAGCTCCTTCATTCAGTGAACAAGCTCTGATGATTCTTTCAAAAAAAGTAAATGTAAGATTAATGCGTATTAATTTTAGTCATGAGTATAAAACATCATTAACATACACTCCCCTGAATGGAGGATGGCTTGTTCAAACAAAGGATGAAGATGCTTTTGATTATTCGACCATCAACATGGTGAGTGGAACACTTCAAGATCAAGATTGGGATGATGCTGTGTTTGCGATGAAGGTATGTAAGCATGTGAAAAGCAATGCGATTGTGATCGCTAGAAATGGGATGACCTTAGGCATTGGTGGTGGGCAGAGCAATCGAGTGGGTGCTGCTAGGATTGCATTAGAAATGGCACAAGACAAAGCTAAAGGAGCTGTGTTGGCTTCAGATGCGTTTTTTCCTATGCCAGATACTGTAAAACTTGCTGCACAATATGGTATTCAAACCATCATTCAACCTGGGGGCTCCATTAAAGATGATTTAAGCATTGAAGCGTGCAAGAAACACAACATCACGATGATATTAACTGGAATTCGCCATTTCAAACATGGATGAGAAATTGTAAAATGGGTGAGATTTTGTTAGAGTAGTAGGAAGACAAGGAGGTTGTGAATGAGAAACATCATCTTAATCTTAATTCTTCAACTTTGCTATGTACCGATGTTAGCATTAAGAACCATCAGTATGGTGAAAAAACTCACCTTACTGACAGCATTCTTTGGTTTTCTTGAATCCATTATTTATGTTTTTGGTTTAGCGCTTGTTTTAACTGGTGATCAATCCACATTAGCCATGCTAGTGTATGCAATAGGCTATTCATTAGGATTAATGATTGGCATTAAAGTCGAAGATCGTATTGCGATAGGCTATCGCTCTGTGTTAGTGAACATCAAAACCATCAATCATGACTTGGTTCAATCTTTAAGAAATCAAGGTTATGGGGTCACTGTCACTCAAGGGGATGGTCGTGAAGGAACACGCACTATGCTGGACATTCTGACCAAGCGCTCATCTGAGAAAGCTTTGTTTAAGCTGATTGAATCGTATGAACCACATGCCTTTATCACTTCCTTTGAACCAACACGATTTAAAGGTGGATACATCGAACAACTCATGAAGAAACAGAATACGAATAAAAAGCCAAGTCCTCAATCTGAAATAGACAAAGTTAAAGGATTGAAAAAAGCAGTCAAACGTATCGTTGACGAAGTGAAAGAATTGTTTAGATTAAAACAAGGGACGAAATGAAAAAGAATTGAACATCCAATCATGGATGTTTTCTTTTCAATTTTATGGTACATTGATTTTAATAACATTTAAGTGAGGTTTTCCATGAATCTATCAATGCCATTCGCCATGCAGATGGTGGAAGAATTAAGCACAATTTTATCCCAACACATCAATTTCATTGATAAAGAAGGTGTCATCATTGCATCATCAGATCAACAACGTATTGGTAGTGTTCATATGGGGGCAAAGAAGCTTATTCAAGAAAACCTTCCCTACATCGTCATCGAATCTGATCTTGAGTATCCAGGGTCAAAACAAGGGGTGAATTTACCGATTGTGGTGGATGATGAAATCATTGGAGTTATTGGCATTACGGGTGAAAAAGAACGTGTCGAGAAATATGGTGAAATCATACGTAAGTTCACTCAAATGTACATCCGTGATGAACACGTTAAACAAACCAAAGCTCAAGAAGAGAAGATGGTTTCTCGCTTTCTTGAAAATTGGCTGATGCATGCTCACAGCATCAATGAACCCAATTTCATTGATTTAGCACACTCTCTTGGGA
>CAYSNT010000040.1:0-8320 GCA_964432505.1 uncultured Erysipelothrix sp. | reverse complement strand
ACTTTAATGACGGTGCCCACGTCCTCTAGAACCAAGCGGGAATCATAGTTTTTGATTTGATCTTTTATTAAGGCACTTATTTCTTCTGGTCTAAGTTCCATGAGTCGTCCTTCTTTCTTGATTTAAATATGAGCGCAACTCATCAAGTTGCCCCTTTAAAGTGCCATCAAGGACAGCATCTTCCATTTCAATCTTATATCCTCCGATGAGTGAAGGTTCAACTTCATTACTGAGGATGATTTTCGCATTCCATTTCTCTGCTAACGCATCGCTTAATTTCTTCATGGAAGCTTCATTCATAGGACGAGATGATTTCACAACACCGCGTTTGATGTTGAGATCTTTATCAAGCTTTTGAATGACTTCTTCGCAAATCATTAAGATTTGACTGGTCCTTTTCTTATCAATACTGACATAAAGAAAACGAACCACATAGGGATGAAATGAAGATAAGGTGGAATCAATGAGTGCCTTCTTTTCTGCAAGACTAATTTGAGGTGCACTCAAAAACTCATCGAGAGACGATGTTTTAATGATGGTATGAAGCGTTTGAAACTGATCATGAAACGTTTCAAGAAGTTGTGTTTCATGAGCCAGTTCAACCAAAGCAGTAGCATAACGTTTCGCGATTGTACTCACGATTTAAGAACATCTTTCACATAGGCTTCAAGTAAAGCTTCATCAGCTTTGCTATCAACCATATTTTTAAGTAATTTCTCACTGGCAAGTAAGGCCACATCCACGATTTCTTTTTGAACATCACTCATCATTGAGGCACGTTCGGCTTCAATTTGCTGACGAGCGGATTCAAGTTTAAAGGCTACTTCTTGCTTTGCTTCATTCAAGTAATCTTCTTTGAGTCGCTTCCCTTCATTGGTTCCACGCTCAATAATCCGTGATGCTTCGTAAGCAGCACGTTGTAATTGCTCTTTGGATTCATCCAAAGTTAACTGGGCTTCATCATTTGCTTGTTTCGCATCAAGAAGTTGTTGTTGAAGAAACTCAGCTCTTTGATTAAGGTAGTTACTCACTGTATCCCATAAATATTTACGGAACAAGTAAAATAACACCCCCGTCGCGGCAAGTTGCACCAACATCGTTCTCAAGTCAGGAAACAATTTGCCCATGATATCAACATTGATCATGTGCATCCTCCTTCTTTGAGTACAACTTAGTTAAATACGAATAAAAGTAAGAATGAAATCAATAGACCATAAATAGCAGCTGTTTCCGCAATCGCAGCTCCTAAAATAAGCATGGAACGAATTTTAGATTCAGCTTCTGGGTTACGACCAACAGCTTCAACTGCTTTACCTGCTGCATAACCTTGACCAATACCAGTCATAGTACCTGTAAGTACCGCAATACCTGCGCCAATAGCGACTAATCCACGTGCAATATCCATATTCAATTGTTCTCCTTTTAATTTGTGGTTTCTGGTTCTGATGGAAACTCATTTCCGATAAAGACGGTTGTGAGTGAGATGAAGACAAACATTTGGATAAATCCTACAAATAAATCAAAGTAGGCATGAAGGAATGGACCAATAAGAGGTCCTATGAAATCAAATTGACCAATGACAGGAACAAAACCTGCCACATATCCAGTAAATGAATAAAACAGCATCATGATGATGGTTCCACCCGTAATGTTACCAAATAAACGTAGCGACATGGATACAAGCGGTGCAATAGCACCAAAGAAGTTCATCACGAAGAAAACAGGATATGGTTCGAAGAAGCGAGTAAAGAACTTCACAAAACCATTCGACATAAACACTGCTCGTTGGATTAATATAAATGTAATTAATGCCAACGTTAAGGTAACACTATAGTTTGCAGTCGGTTGCGCTAGTCCAAACAAACCGGATATATTACTGAAAAACAAATAAAGAGCAAGTGCGCCTACATAAGGAGCGTAGTTTTTATAATGGCGTGCACCCATGTTGTCTTTGGTAATCGTAGAGAAAGTTTGTACAATCAATACTCCAATCAACACAAGTCCTGTAGGTTTTGCCATAACATCTGCCTTTTTAATTGCGTTATTAATCGCAAATACTAACGCAATCACCAAGCCTGTGATAATCCAGATGGAAATGATTTCAACCTGTAATGGTTTCGCAAACAACCATTCAAGAATTTGATTCAACGGTTTTCTCCTTTCTTTAATGATATTTCTTTCACATACAACAGTAATTTTAGCACAAATAACCCTAAGATGACACTAAATATACTGATAAAATCCGGCCATAAAAAGGCACTTGCAACCGCAAAAACCATCACCATGAAGCGGAAGATATAGCCTATAATAAATCCAAAGACTGAAAACTTCTCTTTGAATAATAAAGTATCCACATATTTCATAAACAAAACTTGATGAATTAATGCAGCACTCAATCCTACTACAAATCCAAATCCAAGATCAAAACGTACCAATGCGACAAGAAAACTAATCGCATAAAGTATTCTTAATTCTTTCATATGTATCATAGGATGAGACGTCATGATTTGCTCCAATCAAATAGTATTTTAAATACATTGATGATTCCCATCATTACAAAGATAATCAGTAACCAAGGTTGAGTGTCAAATGTTTGGTCTAGCCATAGACCTAACAGCACACTCAGTAAAAGCGACAAACCAATGTTTAATCCTAACCCTAAAGCTTTCGCAATCCAAGAAGAATTACTTGGTTCCAAAGATGCGATCTCCTGCATCTCCCAATCCAGGGACAATGTACCCAATCTCATTGAGTTTTTCATCCAATGCTGCTAAGACAATGTCCACATCTGGATGATCTTTTTCAATACGTGCCACCCCTTCAGGAACACCCACTAAGCAAACAAGCTTAATGGTCTTAGCCCCTTTTTCTTTAAGAATAGTGATGGCTGCAGAAGCACTCCCACCTGTCGCAAGCATCGGGTCAAGCACCATGACCACAGAATCCGCAAGATTAGGTGGAAACTTTGCATAATATTGTTGAGGTTCTAACGTTTCTTCATTACGGTATAACCCAACATGCCCTACTTTGGCAGTAGGAATTAAATCTAAGATACCATCAACCATGCCTAAACCTGCTCTTAAGATTGGAATAAGCACCACAGATTTAGCCAATTCATAGCTTTCTGTAATTTGCATTGGGGTCTCAATACGAACCTTTGATAATGGTAAGTCACGAGAAATTTCATAGGCCATAAGTCCTGCGACTTCATCTAGATTTTCACGGAAATCCTTGGTTCCAGTGTTAATGGATCTCATCACAGTGAGTTTATGAGTAATCAGGGGGTGGTTAAGTACGGTCAGCATGTTCTTTCTCCTTTGTTTGAATGAATGTTTGAATCTCTACTTTTAAATCACTTAAATCATCTTCTTGTTTTGCCTTAAGGATCATCACAATCCATTTCGCAATCTTAATGAAATCATCTTCCTTATACCCTTTGGTTGTCATCGCTGGTGTTCCAATGCGAATACCTGAAGTAACAAAAGGTGGAAGAGGATCAAAAGGAACGGTGTTCTTGTTGGTGGTGATACCCATGTCTTCTAAACGAATTTGAGCTTCTTTACCACTCACATCAAAACTAGTCTTCGCATCAAAGAGCACTAAGTGATTATCTGTTCCATCGGTAATCACTTTAACTCCATGTTCCATGAGTGTCTTCGCAAACACATGAGCATTTTTAATCACCTGCTTTTGATACTCCACAAATGATGGTTGTAACGCCTCATGAAATGCTACTGCTTTTGCCGCAATAATGTGCATGAGTGGTCCCCCTTGAACTCCAGGAAACACTTCTCTATCCAATAATGCAGCATGTTCTTTCTTACATAAGATGAGTCCACCACGAGGTCCTCGTAGTGTCTTATGGGTTGTGGAAGTCACAAAGTCCGCATAGGGAATGGGATCAGGATGAAGCTTTGCAGCCACTAAGCCTGCCACATGAGCCATATCCACCATAAGATAAGCTCCAACTTCATCACATATGGTTCTAAATCGTTGAAAGTCAATGTGTCGTGAATAGGCACTCGCACCAGCCACAATGAGTTTAGGTTTGTGCAAGTGTGCTAATCGAGATACATCATCATAGTCAATACGATGTGTAATAGGATCGACTCCATAAGAGACAAACTGATACAGTTGTCCACTGAAACTCAATGGATGACCGTGGGTTAAATGCCCTCCTGCTTTAAGATCCATTCCCAAGATAACTTCTCCTGGTTTGACAACACTCATGTAAACAGCCATGTTAGCGGTTGAACCACTGTGAGGTTGCACATTGGCATGTTCTGCCCCAAACAACTCACAACAACGATCTCTTGCGAGGTTCTCAACTTCATCCACGACATCACAACCACCATAATAGCGCTTATGTGGATATCCTTCGGCATACTTGTTGGTCAGGATTGAACCTGCTGCCTTGAGAACATCCTCAGACACAAAGTTCTCTGATGCAATGAGTTCGATGGTATTGGATTGACGATGATGTTCTTTTTGAATTAATGATTCAATCAATTGATCTTTCATGTTAATCCTCCAAAGCCATCATTTTGTCAATACGATTTTGATGACGTTCTTCTTGTGAGAAGGAAGTTTTTAACCACATGTCAGCACATTGTAGGGCTGTAGGGATGTCCACCACGCGTCCTCCCATCGCAATCATATTGGAATTATTATGTTCTTTGGTCACTTGAGCTAACCATACATTATGGATCAAGGCACACCGAATGCCTTTCACTTTGTTGGCTACAATGCTTGCTCCAATGCCTGTGCCACAAAAGATAATGCCAGCATCCACTTCCTTATTGGAAACAGCCAAAGCAGCGGGATAAATGGTGTCGGGATAATCCACACTGGATTCATCAAAACAACCAAAATCCACCACATCATAACCTTGAGTTAATAAATGCTCTTTCAATGCTTCTTTGTGATGAAATGCGCCATGATCAGTCGCAATCGCAATTTTTAATGGGTTCATATCATTTCTCCTATCTTCTATTTTATCACAGCAACCCCTTCAATGAAGGACAAAGAAAAGAAACCTCACGGTTTCTCGATGACAAAAAAGAGCATTCTCTCCTTGCCGTTCAAATCAAGTTCACATTCTACAGTAACCATTGGAAATCGCTTTAATATTTCCTGGGTAATAGAATGACGTTGTTGGTGTCCCATTTCAAAGGCAATAAGGGTTTTCTTGAGCTTCATTTGTTGGAGTTGATCAAGAAAGAGACGATAAAGATCGAGACCATCGTGTCCTCCAAATAAAGCTAAATGAGGTTCATAATCCTTAACACTGTTTTCTAAGGTTTTATCTTGTTCAATGTAAGGAGGGTTACAGACAATGACATCCCATGCTTCATTCTGAATTGGTTCTAACATGTCCCCTTGTTTGAATACTATGTCAAGACCAAGTGTCATTGCGTTCTCTTCTGCAATTTTTAAAGCAGGGAATGAGATGTCCGTGCATGTCACTGAACACTCTACCATTTCAGCTTTAAGAGTGCACCCAATAATCCCACTACCACAAGCCACATCCGCTATTTTAAGTGTAGAGTGCTCAAATAACGTTTCAACACGATCCATCACATGGACAACAAGTTCCTCTGTTTCGGGACGAGGAATTAAAACATCATGATTCACTTTAAATTTGCGACCATAAAACCATTCATACCCTAACACATGTGCCAATGGCTTATCTTGCAGTAAGTCTTCAACACCTTCATTAAAGGTTCGGAAAAGATGTACTGGCATTTCATCAGACATGCGTAGATATAAATCAATGGACTCCTCAGCACACAACTCCACAAGATAACGCTTAAAAACCAAGGCATCGAAGTCATCCCTGGCTTTTTGTGTCGCTTGTTTTAGTGCTTGATTAAAGGTTGTCATCAAGAGGCTGTTCCAATTTCATGTGTTGTTCATAGGCCAATAAGGCTTCAAATACATCATCCAGTTTGCCTTCCATCACACGATCAAGTTGAACTAAAGTAAATCCAATACGATGATCGGTCAGACGGTTTTGAGGATAATTGTATGTTCTGATTTTTTCTGAACGACTACCTCGTCCAATCTTAGATTGACGTTCTTTACCTTTTTCTTCTTCAATTTTTTCCATATGTGCTTCATATACTCGGGCACGAATAATCTTTAACGCTTTATCTCGGTTATCATGTTGTGAACGACCTTCTTGCATGTTCACCGTGATACCGGTAGGAACGTGCGTGACACGCACGGCAGAGTCAGTCTTATTAACAGATTGCCCCCCTGCACCAGAAGAGCGATGAGTTTCAACCACTAAATCATTATCATTAAGTTCAAAGTCTTCAGCTTCTACCTCTGCCATTGCTAAAACTGTTGCGGTTGAAGTATGAATTCTTCCTTGTGTTTCTGTTTTAGGAACACGTTGCACACGATGTGCACCAGATTCAAACTTTAAGAATCGATACACATCCGCTCCCTTAATCACAAAAGAAATGAAAGTATATCCTCCAGCTTCAGCTACTGTGGCTTCTAATACTTCAACTTTCCACCCTTTAATTTCCGCATACTTTGCATACATACGATACAAATCACCCGCAAAGATGTTTCCTTCATCGCCTCCTGCAGCTCCACGTATTTCCATGATGACGTTTTTGTCATCGTCTGGATCTTTAGGCAGCAACAAGACTTGAAGTTTGGCTTCAAGTTCTTCAAGTTGTGGTTGAAGTTCTTCAATCTCCATTTCAGCCATGGCTTTCAAATCAGCATCTTGTTCATTTAACAATGATTGTGCTTGATTAAAATGTTCAAGGGCTCCTTGGTATTGATTAAACGTATCCACAACTTCTTGAAGTGTGGATTGCTCTTTGGCGTATTTTGCTAATTTCTTGGGATCAGAAAGGGTTGCTGGATCTTGAAGTAACGCATCCAAGGTATGATAGCGATCAACTACTTTCTGACAACGATTCATAAATATATTCATAGTCACTCTCCTAACGGGTTAAATTCATTAACCATCGGCCTTGTGATACTCTCATTAATCCTATCACGACCCGCACAACTTGTTCAATTTGAACTAACAATAACACAACAGCCAAGGATTCTACTTTCACGACTAAGACAAGGAAAGCAGTTAAAGGTAGTCCAATGCCCCAAACTAAACCAGCATCCAACCATGTAAGAAACTTAGCATCTCCACCTGCTCGAAGTGCTGAGAAGATAAGAACATTGAAGACTCTTAGTGATAATCTTAGTGATAATACTCTTAGGATAAGTATCGCAAGTTGTGGCTGACCTACTCCATTACCATACAAACTCACTAACCATGGAGCTAAGATTAATACCAGTAAACTTAAACCTAAAGCAAGAAAGACTCCAACTCCATAAAAATAATGCATGGTAGCTTTTGCTTCCTCCAGTTTTCCTTCACCAAGAATAGCACCTAGGATAGCTGAAGAGGCTGCATTGACACCCATGATCGCAAAGAAGAAGAACATGGATAATTGGTTAGCCACATAGTAGCTTTCTAAACTTTCGGGTCCATACATTCCATAAAAGCGAATGAACAAGGTCATCCCTACCCCAAAGAAAAGTTCATTGAACATAAGGGGAATTGCTCTAGAGGATATCTTTCTTATTAAAGGAGACTCAACAAGCATGTTTTTCACTTCTAAACTAAAGAAGGGCTGATGAGTGAGTCGTGCGTAAATCACATGTAGGATAGCACTTAAAGTATGAGCAATGAGGGTAGCGATGGCAGCACCTTGAATTCCTAAGGTTGGAAAACCAAACAAACCAAAGATGAGTATCGCGTTTAAGACAACATTAGTAATCATAGCAATGATACCAATGCCTAATGATACCATTGTTTTTTGAATGGAGCGATAAGCAAAACTAAACATCATTGTGATCACAAATGGGATGTATGACCACTTTACCACATCTAGATACACCAATGAATTCTCAATGACTGTGACATCATCTATGAAGAATCTCATTAATGTTCTTGGAAAGAAGGTGGCGAGTGTAAGCATACCTAAGGCGATAAGTAAGGTAAATCCTACTCCCACAAAGAAAGACTTACGTTGATGAACCTCATCTTTAGATCCAAAGTATTGAGCAATAAAGATGCTTGCACCTGAGGCAGCACCAAATGAGATGGTCATCATTAAATTCTCAATTTGAGTGGCATTCCCTACTGCACTCACACCGTTGATACTGGACACCATAATGGAATCCACAATCCCCATGATGGAGTTGAGCATTTGTTGGATCATAATAGGTAACCCAACTATAGCCATACGCTTATAAAACCTTGCAGGCGCAAGGTATTTTTTTAATAAAGGTG
>CAYSNT010000039.1:3355-8356 GCA_964432505.1 uncultured Erysipelothrix sp. | reverse complement strand
CAGTATGACTCAACTTTTAAACCGACGCGAGTTTGAAAACCAAGTGAATGCAGAACTCAGTGTATTCAAAGATGATGTTTTATCTTCCAGTATGATGATTGCGGACATTGATCATTTTAAACGAGTCAATGATCAATATGGGCATCCAGTTGGGGATGAATTGTTGAAACAGTTTTCTTTATTACTTAAAGCGGTGTTACGAGACAAGGATTTAATTGCTCGATGGGGAGGGGAAGAGTTTGTGGTTATGCTTCATCAAGCTAATCCAAATGAAGCCTATAAGATTGCTGAGCGTCTGCGCAGAACCATTGAATCCACCACCTTTCAAATCAACCACCATCAGATTCATATTACGGTTAGTTTTGGGATTGCGCCACTTAACACCAATGATGAGGAACCTCTCTATTCCAGTTATTTAAGAGCTGATAAAGCACTTTATCAAGCGAAAGAAAGCGGACGAAACAAAATCATCATCTTCACACAAACGGGAGAAAGAGATGTCAGCACTACTTAAGAAAATGCATTATAAAGCAATGTGGCCACTTCATGTGCTTCATTGTCCGAGTGAATTAGTTGAAGTGGTTCATCAAGCCATTGACCATCATCCTTATGATTCAACTCAAAGTTCTAACATGCAGTTTGTTTGGGTGTTTATCTTGAATCAGACACAACTCAACACTGTGATGCCAGAGATTTTCCCATCATTAGCAACAGATGCTTATTTGTGGGTCGCTTATCCTAAGAAGACTTCAAAAAACTATAAAACAGATTTAACCCGAGATCATGGTTGGGAACTTTTTGGTCAGCATGGGTATGAACCTGTCAGTTTAATCTCACTTAATGATGACTTCTCAATCTTTCGTTTCCGACATGTATCCAACATTAAAGCAATGATTCGATCTGAAAAATGAAGCTGACATCAATAAAATAATGTCAAGGAAAGGTAAATCTTTCCTTTTTTTTGTGGTATAGCACTGGATAAAGCACGTTACTCTATGGTATTCTACTCATAAACATAGGAGTGCTTATGAATCAGAAACCAACCACATTAACATTTTTAAAAGACGTTTTAATTTGCTCATTAGGAGCTTTTGGTGGTCCAGAAGCGCATTATGGTGTTTTCACCCAACAAATGGTTCTTAAGAAACACTATTTAAGTGAAGAAGAATTACTAGAACTCATTGCCTTAACACAAGTTCTACCAGGTCCTAGCAGCACACAAACCATCATTGCGATAGGACATAAAATAGGAGGACCTTGGTTAGGGTTTCTAACATTACTCGTATGGGCGCTCCCAATTGTAAGTTTCATGACGCTATTATCGTTTATGTTTGAAGTGTTGGCTAACAATAACATTTCAACTGAAATTGTGAGATATGTTGGTGCAATGGCAGTGGGGTTCATTTTAATTGCAGCCATAAAGATTTCAAAGAAAGTCATTAAAGATAAACTGACAATAGGACTATTATTGCTCAGTGCAATCACAACCTATTTTATTCGACAAGCATGGATTTATCCTGTTCTACTAATTTTTGGTGGAAGTTTAAGCATCCTAACTCATCATCGAAAGGTCATTTGGAATAAAATTACTTTAGTACCTCCATGGATTTATTTATGGCTATTCTTGTTTTTTGCGATAGGAAACATCATTGTAGCAAGCGTTTTTGCACATCCTCTGCTTGTCTTGTTTGAAAAATTCTATCGCTATGGCTATCTCGTCATTGGTGGAGGACAAGTGGTGATTCCACTCATGTACAGTGAACTGGTAGAAACCTTTCAATACATGAGCAGTCAAGAGTTTCTTGTTGGGTATGGGTTTGTACAAGGGATGCCAGGCCCAATGTTTAGTTTCACTGCCTTTGTGGGTGGGTTAGCCTTAAGAGATCAAGGAACATTCATTCAAACCTTAGGGGGATTCATCTCAGCCTTAGGTATCTTCTTACCAGGAACACTACTCATCTATTTCATTTATCCTATATGGGAACAAGTTAAAAAGATTGATGCGATTCAAGTTTCACTTAAGGGAATTCTAGCAATTGCGGGTGGATTCATTGTGATTGCGGCAGTGATCTTGTTGCAACGCATCGACCTTGATATCATCAACCTTTTAGTTCTTGTGTTAACATCCCTCTTGCTCTGGAATAACAAAATTCCAGCTCCAATCATTGTGATTTGTGTCTTACTTTTAGGAATCATTGTTTAATCACTTACCCTCTAGAAAATCTGGAGGGTTTTTCATTCATTTGGTATACTTAACTCATGAAAAAAGTCACTTATTTATCACAAGAACCCATTACCTTGGGATGGTCCCATGATTTAAAGTTTAAGGCGAGTAGCGAAAACGAAGTTCATTTTATACGTCATAGTCCAATCAAGCAACTTAAGGAAGAACAACAGCGCTTCAATACAATGAAGCAGATTTTTAGCAAGGGATTTCCTATTCAAGAGCCATTATCTTTTGAAGTTCATGATGACACCATCATTCAAACCTTTCGTTGGATTGAAGGTGAAAGTTGTGAAGACATCATACTTCATTTTGATGAAAAAGATCAGTATCAATTAGGAGTTCAAGCAGGAAGAATATTAAAAGCCATTCATGGTATTTCTGCACAAGCTGATGAGGATGTTGCACATAAGTTGAGGATAAAGGCTGAAAAGAAAGTAACGTCTTACTTGAATTGTGGGATAAAACTTAAGTACGAAAAGCATTTTATCCAATGGTTAAATGAAGGATTAGACATGCTTCATTCTCTTCCTTCTTCCTTTCAACATGGTGATTATCACGTAGGAAATATGATAATCAAAGATAAGCAATTGTTTGTGATTGATTTTAATCGCTCAAGCGATGGAGATCCATGGCAAGATTTTGATCGAATTCATTTTTCTGCACGTGTTAGCCCATCTTTTGCTAGAGGTCAAGTAGAAGGGTATTTTGATGGTCAACCACCTAAAGCCTTTTATCAACGATTAAAGTTGTATTGTGCAATAAACACCCTCAGTTCCATCCCATGGGCCATCAATTACTCAATGAAGGATGTTAAAATCATGCAAAGCATCGCAGAAGACATTGCTTCATGGTATCAAGACGACGATTGGATTCCTTCTTGGATGAAATAAAGTGTTTTCAACCCATACAAAATCAAAGTATGTTAGACTAAATTAAAGGAGAATGTTATGAATCATCGTGAACTGTTTAAAGCTCGTTTCGACCATAATCCTCAACGTCATCCCAACTTATCATGGGAAAAGTTTGAGTCATTAATGACACCATCGCTATGGGAAATCATGAGTTACATGGAAGAGAGTGGGGGTGAACCTGATGTATTTATGGATCAAGAACGTATCTTGGTCATTGATATGAGCAAAGAATCCCCATCAGGACGACGCAATTGTTGTTACGATCAAAAAGCGAGAGAAGAACGCAAAAAGTTTCCTCCTCAAACGTCAGCTTGGGAAGATGCTTTAAGTCATGGACTCAAACTTGTGGATGAAGTGTTGTATTTGAAAATCAATCAAGTTGAGCACTTAGATCTAAAAACATCCTCATGGTTAGATACCCCTGAATCGATACGACTTAAAGGAGGAGCACTCACTGGAGATACTCGTTTTGGGCGTACTTTCATTTATCATAATGGTGCAGATTCCTATTATGGTGTGAGAGCTTACCGTGGATACTTTGAGGTTAAGAACTGATGGATCTTCTATACACACAACGTCTAACCTTGCGAAGGTTTTACTTAGAAGATGCTTCTACGGTATCCAAACCATGCAATAACACCCTTCTTCATGAAATGACTCTTTCGCTCCCTTATCCTTACACTGAAACAATGGCTGTGGGGTGGATTAATCGACATGATGACTGGTGGCAAAACAACGAACGTTATGAATGGGCTATTGTGCATACTCAAACCAATCAACTCATGGGAGCTATTGGTTTAGGTTATCATCCTACTCACAATCATGGAGAACTGGGGTATTGGATGGGAGAACCCTTTTGGAATCAAGGATATGCAAGTGAAGCAGCTCAAGCCATCATCAAATGGGCATTTGAGGTGAAAAACTATCATCGTGTGTTTGCACGTCACTTCCTTTTTAATCAAGCATCACGAATTGTCATGGAAAAAGCAGGCATGACTTATGAGGGAAGACAGATTGAACATATGTACAAAAATGGGCGCTATCATACATTGGACGTATGCAGTATCATTAATCCTCACCATTCAAAAGAGAACTAGATATGAAGAAAATCATCAGATATGGTTTAAGTGGGTTCTTATTAATGAGTCTATTGCTCATTACAGGTGCTTATCAGATATCCTATCAACCAACCCAAGAAGCTCTAGAAGCATACAAAAACGCAACACCCACCTCTTTTGGATATGAATACAACGTGTCATCATCCAACCACCTCATTTTCTATCCTGGAGGGCTTGTTTCTCCTCTTGCCTATGCACCTTTAGCCTATGAATTATCACTCAAAGGATTTCGTGTCAGTGTTGTGGAAGTGTTTCTCAACTTAGCTATTACCATGCCTAATGCATTAAAGGGTGTGGATACATCCTTAAGTCAAAGAGTTGTTCTTATGGGGCATTCATTAGGAGGAGTTGCTGCTTCTATTGCAATGAGAACAACTGAAGTAGATGGTCTTATCCTTTTAGGTTCTTATCCACTGGATACTAATCAAATCATAGGAAATCCTGTTTACTTAAGTATATTAGGTTCAGAAGATGGTCTATTGAATCAAGAAGCGTATGATAATGCTATAAAAGGCTTAAACATCAAAGAAGTCATCATTGAAGGGGGGAATCATGCTCAGTTTGGATCCTATGGTTCACAACGTGATGATTTAGAAGCGACGATTAGCGAAAAGATGCAAAGAGAACACATCATCGAAGCCATCATGGAATGGTTTTACAATTAAACTCACAAAGGAGCAATCATGATTTATTTAGCCTATGGATCAAATCACAACCTTACACAAATCAAACAACGATGTCCAGA
>CAYSNT010000039.1:0-3255 GCA_964432505.1 uncultured Erysipelothrix sp. | reverse complement strand
CGCATTGAAGGGCTGATTTATCTTAAAACATCTGGGGTCTATCATACACCAAGTGAAGCTTATTTAAAGAAAATCATGGATGGATACAAGGATCAAGGATTTGATTTAAAGGCAATCTATCTTGCTTTGGATTTAAGTGAAAAACATGAAGGTCAACCATGTCTAAACAAGATTTAATGCTTCGACCATTTCAAAACAGTGATTATGAGGCCTACAAATGGGTTCATGATCATCAACTTCCTTCCGTGAATGAATTTGATGAAGGCTACTTTTTCTCTGAAACCATCACTCCTCGCTTTTTTCAAACCATGGTTACAATGCATGAATCATTAAGAGAGGATCAAGATGCTTATATTTATGGTGCTTTTAATGAGTTGAATCAATTGGTGGGCATCATTGAACTCATCACCATAAGTGATGATTATCGCAAAGCTGAAGTGAAACTAAGAGTTTTTAATCTCTATTTTAATCAGGGATATGGCAAAGCCATGATCAAGAAGATCTTCAATGAAGCTCAATCAATAGGGTATACTCACTTGGTGGCTCATTGTCCACTTCATCATAATGTGGCTCATCAATTGTTTATATCGTGTGGTTTTAAAGATGAAGGCGCACAGCTTGTACAAGAATGTGATCAGATTTGTTGGCCAACAAAACGTGTTTTCTCTGCCGTATTATAATGTAAGTAAAACTAAACAAAAAGTTTAGAGATTTAAAAAAAAGTATTGCATTGTCTTTGCCTTTCCTTTAAAATCATAACGTAATAGAAGTACACAGGGTTCTGTGCTATTGCAACCAATTTAGTTGTATTGACCGACACATCAGTGTCTTAAACGGCCAAACGGACAGCCAGGTCAAAAGCCGAATTGCGATTGTAAATCGTGTTGATTGATGCGCAAGCATCAAAGATGTTTCTTCTCAACATGAGCACCCCAGACCTTGGTTTGGCTCCCTCAAAAAATAAGTAGGCCTTATTGCGTCAACTTTGTTGTGAAGACCATCAAAAGGTCTTTTTTTAATGCAAGGAGCACTTATGAGCAAACTAAAACTGTATGGATTCAATAATCTTACTAAAACGTTATCTTTCAATATCTTTGATATTGCTTACGTTGAAAACGAAAAACAACGTCAAGACTATGTGGCTTACATTGATGAGCAATACAATGCTCATCGTTTAACCTCAATTCTTGTGGATGTTACCCATATGATTGGAGCAAGTGTACTCAACATTTCTAAGCAAGATTATGATCCTCAAGGGGCAAGTGTTACATTGCTTATTTCTGAAGAACCATTAGAAGAAGGACAACTTGATCCATCGTGTTCAGTGGACCCTCAGTTCATCAAAAAAGAAAGTGTGGCAGGTCATTTGGATAAATCTCATGTAACCGTTCATACTTATCCTGAATATCACCCAGATTTGAATATCGCAACCTTTAGAGTGGATATTGATGTCTCTACGTGTGGTAAGATTTCACCTCTTAATGCTCTTAATTACTTAATCAATTCGTTTGACTCTGATATCATTACCTTGGATTATCGTGTTCGTGGATTTACACGAGATGAAGAAGGAAAGAAACTCTTCATTGATCATCCTATTACCAGCATTCAAGATTACATTGAACCAGTGGTTCTTGATCGCTACGATGCGGTGGACATTAACGTGTATCAATCCAATATCTTCCACACCAAGATGATTCTTTCAGATGTGCAGTTAGCTAACTATTTGTTTGCTTCTTCACCTCAATCCTATACACCGAAGCAAAAACTTGAAATTACTCGTCGTTTACGTCAAGAGATGATTGAAATTTATTCATCATCCAATGTCTTTGATCATGAGTAAAACACCTTTATTGGATGGACTCAAACGTTATGCGAAAAAGCGTGTCGTTGCGTTTGATGTTCCAGGTCATAAACAAGGTAAAGGGGATAAAACCCTCATTGATGTGTTTGGTGCTCAAAGCATTCAATATGATTTTAATTCGTCATATCATTTAGACAACTTAGGTAATCCTAGTGGCATTATTCATGAAGCTCACCAATTAGCAGCAAAAGCATTCAATGCGAAACATGCGTTCTTTATGGTGAACGGAACCTCTATGGCAGTTATGGTCATGATTTTAGCAAGCCTTAAAGAAGGTGAAAGCATCATCATGCCACGCAATGTGCACAAATCAGCGCTCAATGCCTTGATTTTAGGTGGAGCTCATCCGATTTATGTGAATCCTCAAATGGATAAACAGTTGGGCATTTCCTGTGCGATGGATGCGGATGATGTGATCAATACCATTCAAGAAAACCCTCATGCGAAAGCAGTCTTCATTAATAACCCCACCTATTATGGACTAGTCACAGACCTTCAAAAGATTGTTGATGTCGCTCATCACTATGGGATGAAAGTGTTAGTGGATGAAGCCCATGGCGCACATTTCAGTTTTCATGAAGATTTACCTGTTAGTGCAATGGATGCGAAAGCAGACATGAGCAGTGTCTCGCTTCATAAAACTGGTGGGTCACTTACTCAATCTTCGCTTTTATTGTGTAATGAATCCATGGATTATCATCATGTCTTACAAACCATCAATTTACTTCAAACCACCTCTCCTTCCTATTTGCTTATGGCGTCATTGGATGTTGCACGAGCTAAACTGCAAGATGAAGGACATGAAATGTTCACCAAAATCATGGAATTATCCAATTATGCTCGTCATGAGATCAATGCCATGGGTGGATACATTGCCTTTGGACCCGATCGTATTGGTCAACCTGGCATCTTTGGATTTGATCATACAAAACTGAGCATTCACACTCAGGGGATAGGATTAAGTGGTAAGAAGGTGTACGATATACTTAGAGATGAATATGGTATTCAACTTGAATTTGGTGATGTTTCTAACGTTTTGGCTATTATTTCAGTAGGAGATCGCTCTTTAGAAATAGAACGTCTTCTTGCGGCTTTACAAGACATTAAGGAGCGATACGCTCAAGTAGGACAATCTCAATCGATTCAAGAATTCATTCATCCACAGGTTCAATTAAGCCCTAAACAAGCGTATAGTCGTGAATCAGAAATGATTGATTTCTCACAGTCCTGTGGACGTATCAGTGCTGAGATGATTATGGCTTATCCTCCAGGAATTCCTATACTTTCTTATGGAGAAGTCATTACTCAAGCCATCTTGGATTACATCAGTTTTGGATTAATCAATGATCAGTTTTTAATGGGATCTCATGATCCCACATTCACAACACTTAAAG
>CAYSNT010000038.1:0-8473 GCA_964432505.1 uncultured Erysipelothrix sp. | reverse complement strand
AATCAAAACCAACATGATCGTATAATTTTAGTGTGTCTTCAAACTGCTCATCACTTTCATTGGGGAAACCTACAATAATGTCAGTGGAGAATGTGACATGAGGAATCGCTGCTTTAAGCCGGTTGATTGTATCTAAATACTCTTCTACTGTGTATCGACGACCCATGATTTTGAGAATGTCGTTGTTGCCTGATTGAACAGGCAAATGAATGTAAGGCATGATGTTAGGATACGATGCAATGGTTTCGACCATGGCTTGAGTAAAATCCCAAGGATGTGAGGTGGTAAATCGAATACGCTCAATGCCTGTTAAGGCCACTTCTTTAAGCAGTTGTGCAAACCCACCTTCAATGTCTAAGTCTTTACCATAGGAATTCACGTTTTGCCCCAGTAAGGTTACTTCCTTAAACCCACGCTGTTTCAAATCTTTAACTTCGTCCAAAATATCATCTATGGAGCGAGACCGCTCTTTTCCACGGGTAAAAGGAACAATACAGTAGGTGCAAAACTTATCACACCCATACATGATGTTCACCCATGCTTTATGCTCACCAAAACGACGCTCTGGTAAGTTCTCGATGATATCCCCTTCTTTAGAATACACTTCAATGGTTTTCTCTTTAGTGAACATGGCTTTGTATACTAAATCACCTAATCGATGTATATTATGGGTACCAAAAACCAAATCAACTTGATGATACGACTGAAGAATTTTATTGATGACCACTTCTTCTTGAGCCATGCATCCTGCAATTCCAATAATAAGTTCTGGATTACGTTGCTTTAAGTGTTTGAGATTGCCAACTTGACCAAACACTTTGTTTTCAGCATTCTCACGAATAGCGCATGTATTCAATAAAATGATGTCCGCTTCTTCATCACTGTTAGCCATGGTGAATCCTAAAGATTCCAGTATGCCTGCCATCACTTCAGAATCACGAACATTGGCTTGACAACCAAAGGTATGAAGCATGTATTTCTTATGTAAACCTATTCCTACCAGTTGAGGATCTAGGATAAATTGCTGAGTTTGTACAGATGAGCGTGAACGAAGTTTGGCTTCATTGAGGCTCGGTAATTCATAGTTTTTTTTCATTGTCTTCCTCTTTGTTTAAAAAAACCAAGCTTGGCTTGGTTTAGACTTGAGTAATCGCTTGTGTTGGACACGTAGGAATGCAAGCTCCACAATCAATACAAATGTCTTCATGACAGAACGCTTTACCATCGTCTTCCATAACAAGTGCACTTACAGGACATACAGAGATGCAAGCTTCACATCCGATACAAGTATCTTTGTCAACTCTTACAGGCATTTCGATTACCTCCTTAACGTGTTCATTGTATCACAATCTTTGATGACTTCCAATATGTTTTGGTGTGGCAGAATTGAATATGACTTTATTTGTGTAGGAGTGAATTGATCATCAAAAAGCATGACCACAAAACTCAACATTGCCTCTTCATTAGAAACAGTGTAATGTGTTTTTTCTTTCTTAATGAATCGTCTTAACACTTCATCTTTATCACGTCCTAAGATACTAGGAAATGGCCCACACATTCCAACATCAGTGATGTAGGCGCAACCATTGTAGATATGAGCATCATTGGTTTGAACATGGGTATGAGTGCCTAAAATGGCTGAGAATTGCTCATGATAGGTGTGCAAAACAATGTATTTTTCTGAAGTTGTCTCGGCATGAAAGTCACAAATTTTAATATCCGCATTCACTTGACTCATGCTTTTGAGTGAATCAACCCAAGAAGCATCGGTGTTCTCCATAAATACATTGCCCATCACACTCATGAGTGCAAGAGTGACCTTGTTTTTTGTGAGAATCACACTGTGTCTATCTTGAAATTGACCAATCAAATTTTTCGGAAAAGCAACTGGTTTGGATGCATCTAACCACATGACTTCACTTTTAGAATAACTGTGATTACCTAAAGACATCGCATCAATCCCTGCTTCACATAACTCATCCACGATTTTTGGGGTAATACCTTTACCATGCGCTGCATTTTCAGCATTCGCTAAGACAAAATCAAAGGAATAGTGTTCAAGCAATAAAGGAAGGTCACGTTTAAGGCGTGATCTCCCTTTAGAACCTACAATATCACCAAAGAATACAACTGAAATCATTTTGCGATTTCAGAAGCTCTAACTTCACGAATCACAGTCACTTTGATTTGACCAGGATACGTTAATTCTGCTTCAATTTTATCTTTTATGTCACGAGCCACTTGGTGTGCTCCTGCATCATCTAGTTTATCAGGCACAACCATGACACGTACTTCACGACCTGCTTGAATTGCAAAAACCTTATCTACCCCATTGAAAGATTTAGCGATGGTTTCAAGTTGTTCAAGACGCTTAATGTAGTTTTCAAATGATTCAAAACGTGCACCAGGACGAGCGGCAGAAAGTGTGTCTGCAGCTGCAACCAATGTAGCAATAACAGAAGTAGCTTCTTTGTCTCCATGATGAGATTCAATACCATTGATCACAACAGGATGCTCACCGTGCTTCTTACAAATACGGGCACCCAACTCAACGTGAGAACCTTCCATTTCAAAGTCTAATGCTTTACCAATGTCATGAAGTAAACCAGCACGCTTCGCTAAGGTTTGGTTTAAACCAAGTTCTGCGGCCATCATTCCTGTAAGGTGAGCCACTTCAATGGAATGTTGAAGTGCATTTTGGCCATAGGAATAACGATATCTTAATCGTCCCACAAGATTAACAATTTCTTTGTCCATCTTATGAATTCCAAGATTGAAAATGGTTTCTTCACCCTTTTTCTGAATGACTTCATCAAGTTCTTTGGTTACTTTATTCACCATTTCTTCAATGCGGCCTGGTTGAATACGGCCATCCTTAAGTAAGTTTTCAAGTGATATACGCGCAATTTCTCGGCGAATTGGATCAAAACATGAAATCGTGATGGCTTCTGGTGTATCATCAATAATTAAATCGACTCCAGTGGCTTGTTCAATAGCACGAATATTACGTCCTTCACGACCAATAATACGACCTTTCATCTCTTCATTTGGAAGTGCAATAACTGAAACGGTTCGCTCAGTGGCTTCTTCTTGGGAATAACGTGAAATTGCAAGTCCAATAATGTTTCTAGCTTTTTCAGCAGCAGTGGATTTCGCAATCTCCTCTTGCTCTTTAATGTAAGCTAAAATCTCTCCTTGAGTACGTGCTTCCACAATACTCATGAGTTCTCTTTTTGCTTCTTCCGAAGACATGTTTGCAATCTGTTCTAATACACTCACTTGTGAGTTAATTTTCTCTTTTAATTCTAGTTCTAACCTATCAAGATTTTCATGCTTGCGGGTTAATTGTTGGTTTTTCTCTTCGATATTTTTTTCTTTTTGGGTCAACGATTGATCACGGAAATTAAGGGTGTCTTCTCTGCGTGCAGCTTGTTTTTCTAATTCAGAAATTTCTTGACGACGCTCTTTATTCTCTTTCTCTGCTGCAAGTTTAAGTTCATAAACTTGAGTTTTACCCTCTAAAACAGCCTGACGGATCATGCCTTCAGCCTTCATGTTTGCTTCATCGAGTATTAATTTCGCTTTTTGTTGATCTTTATTAAAACCTAATTTCGAAAGTAGTATCATTGCGATGATACCAACGCTTAAACCTATAAATCCTGATAGGATCATCATTGGGTAGTCCATAGTGATTCTCCTTCAAGTTATCTCTATTCTACTTTATTTTTGAATGTGATACAAGAAAAAAAGCCCAAGGGCTTTATGCTTTAGGATTTAAGATTTTTGATTTGATTTGAGTCTCGATTTCTAAAGCTATTGTAGGATTGTCTTTAAGAAATTGGCGAACAGATTCACGTCCTTGACCAATTTTTTCTCCTTTGTAGGAGAACCATGCTCCTGCTTTCGCAATGATATCATGTTCAACACCAATGTCGATTAACTCACCTGTCTTAGAAATACCCTCACCATAAATGATTTCAATGACGGCGGTTTTAAATGGTGGAGCAACTTTGTTTTTTACCACCTTAACGTTAACTTTATTCCCTTGAATTTCAGACCCTTGTTTAATGGCTTCACTCTTTCTCACATCAATTCTAATGGAAGCATAAAACTTCAATGCTTTACCACCTGGTGTGGTTTCAGGATTACCAAACATGATACCAATCTTCTCACGAAGCTGGTTAATGAAAATTACTGTGGTGCTTGAGCGATTCATGTGTCCCGCAAGTTTTCGCATTGCTTTAGACATAAGTCGAGCTTGAAGTCCCACATGAGCATCACTCATCTCTCCATCCAGTTCTGCCTGAGGAACCAGAGCAGCCACTGAGTCAATGACAATAAGATCAAATGCTTCTGATTTAATAAGCATTTCAGTGATTTCTAAGGCTTGTTCACCTGAATCAGGTTGTGAAAGAATCAAATCATCAATCAAGACACCAAGATTTCGAGCATAGGTTGGATCAATGGCGTTTTCTGCATCAATGAAAGCAGCTTTACCACCACGTTTTTGAACTTCTGCAATCGCATGAAGTGCAAGTGTGGTTTTACCACTGGACTCAGGTCCATAGATTTCAATGATTCGACCTTTTGGGTATCCCCCCACGCCTAATGCCATATCAATGGATAGAGATCCACTTGAAATAGAATCCACTTCAACCGTAGCTCGATCACCTAATTTCATGATCGAACCTTTTCCATATTGCTTTTCTATCGCCCGTAGGGTTTCTTCTAATGCGTTATCATTCTTTGCCATAAGTGCCTCTTTCTATCACTGAAATGCAACGTTGGTGAAGCATTTCAACACTCTTCTTTATTATATCATTACGATTTCCATCCATAGAATCCTTAAACGTTTCAATTTTATCATGAAATAAGATACAAGAGTACACAACGTGAAGTTGGTCTAAAGAATTGTGCTGACTTCCAGCTTCACCACTGATCGCAACACACAAATCAGCATTGAATGCTTTTCTTACCCCTAATGCCATTGCTGTGACACATTCATGAGAATAGACACTATAGGATTGAATCAGTTGGGGTGAAACATCAAGAAGATCAATCTTACTTTGGGTTGAATAACTGACAATGCCTCCAAGAAAATAATGAGAAGCGTTTTCTTGTGATGTAATAGAAGCACTAAAAGCTCCCCCACTCATGCTTTCAGCACATGCAAGGGATATGTTGTGATCTAGACAAAGTTGATGAAGTGATGTCATTATTTTGATTTAAGTAACACTGCTTTCCCTTGAATAAAGTATGAAACACCCGAAAGCACTGAAGCCACCAAGGCAAACCACAAAAGGAAATCTGCCATTGGAAATGAAATCATTTCAAATGGTAAGTTGTTAAGTAAGATGGCGATAATCGCAAGCATTTGAAGTACAGTTTTAAGTTTTCCTAAATAACCTGCTGCCATAACGATACCTTCACTGGATGCAATCATACGTAATCCATCCACAAGAATATCACGCCATAACATAATGAGAACCACCACAAGTGGAACAATACCATCCACAGCAAACAAGATAAACATGGTTGTGACCAAAAGTTTATCCGCAATGGGATCAATGAACTTTCCAAAGGTTGTGATGAGTTTGTATTTTCTAGCAATGTACCCATCTACAAAATCAGTGATGGATGCAATGACAAACAAAATTAAAATGATGATATTTAACAGTGATAAAGAATATCCATTGATATCATACACAGGAACAACAATATTGTATTGTGCATATGGAAAGATTTTGATTAAAACAATCAATGGAATTAAT
This sequence comes from uncultured Erysipelothrix sp., assembly GCA_964432505.1. Taxonomy (GTDB): domain Bacteria; phylum Bacillota_I; class Bacilli_A; order Erysipelotrichales; family Erysipelotrichaceae; genus UBA6182. The sequence goes on along the minus strand of CAYSNT010000038.1, from coordinate 2,702 downwards.
CCCATTCTGAATAAACTTAATTTGTTAGGCAGATTCATGTTTATTCTCCTATAAACCTAAAGGTTAAAGATCCTGCAGATCCATTGTTGCTGGCCCTTGAGTCAAATCGTGGATTAAGTGTGATGGGTTGATCATTGATTAAAACAAGGATATTTCCACCTACCATATCTCCAAAACGAATACTGACTTCATCATTGGCATTAGGAATCATTTCATAAATGATCTCTTGATTGATTGGATAGGTCGCTGTGGCTGGTAATGTTAATATGGTGTTATTAAGAATAAAGCGAATCCATGAAGGTCTATTTTGAGGAACTACTTTGAATATAACACTCTTGGTTTCGTCAAAATTAGTAATGGTATAAGTATTAAATGTAGACTCATTAATCATCAAAATCACTTGCTCATCCACAGGATCAGTCGGTGTTTCAGTGTCATCATCTTCTGGATTTTCAGGTAATTCAACAATGGTGTTTGAATCATCATTGTTTTGAGTTAATCGAGGTAAAATCACTGTAAAAAAGGTAAAGATCAGTGCAAAGACTAAAACACTGAGCAGAACCATCAGTGAGACAAAAGTATAATCAATGTTAGTTTTCTTTTTAAGGCCTAATTTGTTTGCTTTTTGCTTAATCGAGCGATGAAGTTCATCTCTTTCTTGAATCTTTTTAAACGCTTGAGTTGAATGATAGGATGCAATGATTTGATCCACATCCTCTTTAAAATTGGCATACTCTAAATCTAAATTGGTCGCAACAAAGCGAATAATAAAGGGTAAATACGAAATATCATCTTTAAAAAAGTCAATGTTTCCTTGTTCAAGAGCTTCAAGTTGATTAAGAGTTAGCTTTGTTTTCACACTTAAATCCTCTAGGGACAATCCTAGAAGCTCACGTTGATGTTTGATGATTGAAGCAATACGATCCATCGATTCACCTTTCTATCCCCACACATCTAAAAAAGGACTGACATCCTATAAGCCATGTTCTGTCATGCTTACGCATGGACAATCATTTATCTACACATTGTGTCTCTCTCTCACTTCGTTTCGTGATTGAAAGTTCCCCTACCAAATTTGGGTTTCTCGCTTGTGGGGTTTACCCGTTCCACTCCCTAAATTTCTTTAAGGACTACGTCACTGTGGCACTTTTAAAGGCTAGCTTCATATGTTTCCACTTAGAAGCCTCACCAGCCGTCAGATGTCTCTGCCTAAACTTATGGTTTCGTTTAGCACAATCACTACCATCATCACAGATGGTGCGAGCATGGACTTTCCTCTACCCTAAGGCAGCGATTGTCCGGATGTCAGATGTTGATTACTTTTTTTCTAAGAGTGCTTCAAGTCGTGCTAGACGCTTAAGTACATCACTTTGTGGTGCACTTTCATTGTCTTTGAGTGCAGCTAACGATGTGTTAGCTTCAAGTAGTTTTGTTTGATAAGAATGTAAACTCTCTTCAAGTTTTTCTACTTGTCTCACCAAGGAAGCAATCATTGATTCATAATGAGCATAATCATGCATGATATCATCAAGAAAACTATCCACTTCAAGAGGTGAATACCCCTTGAAATCAACATTAAAGCGTTTATTAAGGATCGATTCAGGATTTTGTTTCAATTTATCATTCATGGTTGCACCCCTTTGCTAATTATGTCAAATTACGTTATTTTATGCAAGTCATCCTGAATATTGAGACAAACTAATTAGATTTGGTATAATGTTTGCATGATTCAATATCCGACCAAGAAAAAGACTTCTGATCAAAAGGGCATTTCTACTCGAAATCGAGGAATGTCTTTAGAAGACGATTTGAATCTAACCAATGAATATTATCGCATCCATGAACTTGCGAATGTTCATAAAAAACCCACTCCAGTTCAAGTTGTCTCTGTGTCGTATCCTTCACGTAATCAAGCCAAAATCGTGGAAGCATATTATAAGACACCCTCAACCACTGACTACAATGGAGTGACACAAGGGGTCTATTTTGATTTTGAAGCAAAAGAAGTCACTAATCAACAGCGCTTTTCACTTCAGCGTATTCATCAACATCAAATTGATCATTTGAGAGACATTGTTAAACATAAAGGATGTGCTTTTCTTATTATCCGATTTGTCAAACACGATGTCACCTTCTATGTTCCATTTGAAAAGTTTGATCAAGAAATGAAATCAACACAGAGACGATCAATCCCTCTAACATGGTTTCAATCAGAATGTGCTATAATACAACATGGGTTTGCACCTCCCCTTCATTATCTTCCACATGTTCATCAGTGGATCAAGGAGACATATGAAAAATAAAACAGTTAATAACAAAAAAGCAGTGAAAACTAAAAAACCGAAGAAGCATGTCATCATCACGCTTATTTCGTTTGTTTTCACCATGATCGTTGCGGTAATGCTTGCTGGAAGTGGCATGACCATTTTGGTTGTTTCTTCTATGCTTGAAGATAAACCAGTCTTTGAAGTTGATAATTTCAATTCCAACGAATCAAGTAAGATTTATGATATCAATGGAGATTTAATTGCTGATATCGGATTGCATTTAAGAGAAAATGTTACCTTTGATCAAATACCACAAACTGTGGTTGATGCTTTTGTCGCTATCGAAGATTCTCGATTCTTCACACACAATGGGTTCGATATCCCCCGTTTTGCGGTTGCATTGTTAGGTAACTTAAGAGGCATTATCACAGGTTC
>CAYSNT010000037.1:0-8832 GCA_964432505.1 uncultured Erysipelothrix sp. | reverse complement strand
GAGTCCTTCTCTGCTTCCGCTTACGTGAATGGTTTGATTGAAAAGTATTCCAAACTTTATTCACTCTAAACATCACATGATTTGAAAAATGTGATGAGTGGTGTTACTCTTAATATATACCATAAGGAGAAATACAATGACAAAACACACATTACCAGCGTTAGGGTATGGTTACGAAGCACTTGAACCACACATCGATACGCAAACCATGACCATCCATCATTCAAAACATCATCAAGCTTACGTTGATAACCTCAATGCTGCCCTTGATAAACATCCATCCCTCTTTGATAAGTCCTTAGTTGATTTAGTTAAAGAATTGAATTCAGTTCCTGAAGACATTCGTGGAGCAGTAAGAAACAATGGTGGTGGACATTTAAATCACACCCATTTCTGGGAAGTGATGACTCCAGGTGGTGCCAGTGCACCTAGTGGAAAACTATTAGAAGCTATCAACTCCACCTTTGGAAGTGTTGAAGCTCTGAAAGAGGCGATTGCAACCGCAGGTAAAACTCGATTTGGATCTGGTTGGGCTTGGCTAGTAGTCGATGCAAACAAAGCACTTAAAGTAGTATCAACTGCCAATCAAGATAATCCAATCACTGATGGTTTAACTCCAATTCTAGGAGTGGATGTTTGGGAGCATGCCTATTACCTCAAATTCCAAAACCGCCGTCCTGACTACTTAACTACTTGGTTCAATGTGGTTAACTGGGACGTCGTTGCTAGAAACTTCGAAGCCGCATTATAATATTATTAACTCTTGGGTCAATCCTAAGAGTTTTTTTATTCATAAGAAAAGAACTGGTTATCCCAGTTCTTTGTTGATTATTCCTCTTCTTCTGCTTGTTTAACTGCTGATTCAATGACCTTTTGAGCAATCGGAGGAGGTGCAACTTCGTAACGATCAAATTCTTGCACGAAACTTCCTCGCCCTTGAGTGAAGCTGCGAAGTTCTGTAGGATAGCGCATCATTTCAGTCATAGGAACTTCTGCACTAACGAGCTGTTCATTATCAGAAATCATTTCCATACCAAGGATAATTCCACGACGTTTGTTTAAATCACCAATCACTGTTCCAGTATATTCTTCAGGCACTGTCACCGCCACTTTCACAATTGGTTCAAGAAGCACAGGCTTGGCTTGTGGCATACCTGAGCGATACGCTAACTTAGCTGCTTGTTTGAAGGCAATTTCCTTAGAATCAACTTCATGGTATTTTCCATCAATGAGTGTCGCTTTTACACCGACAACCTTGTAGCCTGCTAAGACACCACGGACCATGGCTTCTCTTAGTCCCGCTTCAACTGCTGGGAAGTACTGTTTTGGTACTGCTCCACCAAAGACTTTTTCTTCAAAGACCATTTCTGATGATTCACTTGGTTCGAAAGTAATGAAGACATGCCCGAATTGACCTGCTCCTCCGGATTGTTTCTTATGTTTGCCTTCTGCAGTGACTGTTCCTAGAATGGTTTCACGATAGGGTACTTTAGGTTCAGTAAGATCAACTTCAACTTTATATTTCGCTTTAAGTTTAGAAATAATCACATCAATGTGTTGATCCCCAACACCATAGAGCACTAACTCATGGGTTTCTGCGTTCTTTTCCATACGCAAGGTTGGATCTTCTTCAAGAAGTCTTTGAAGTGAAGTGGATAGCTTATCTTCATCTAGTTTTGTTTTTGGCCATAGTGCTACCCCAAGCATTGGTTGCACAAACTCGATTGGATCAAAGCTGACAATTCTAGTTTTAGCACATAAGGTATCATTGGTCTCTGTGTTTTGAAGCTTAACAATAGCTCCAATATCACCCGCAAACAATTTTCCTACCCCAATCTGGTTCTTTCCTTTGATCAGGAATAATTGATTCACTTTCTCTGCCTTGTCTTTTTGAGTATTGTGAACCGTTGAGTCTGTGGTTAACACCCCACTCATGACTTTAATGAAGGAAATTCTTCCTACAAAGGGGTCAATGATGGTTTTAAATACTTTTGCACTGAAGGTTTCACTTTCAGAAGTTTGAAGTTGAACCAAATTACCTTTCTCATCCTTGGCTTCCACTACTCCTTTTTCTGCATACGTAGGGAAGTAATCCACGATCAATTCAAGTAACCTTTCAACTCCAATGACTTTCACTGCAGATCCTGAATACACAGGCAAGATTTCTCCACTTCGTACTCCAAGACGAATACCCTTTAAGATTTCCGCATCACTGAAAGTTTCCCCTTCAAAGAATTTTTCCATCAAAGCATCATCAGCCATCGCAACAGCTTCAGAAATTTGTTCTTTAAGTTCATTCACTCTTGAAACATAGGCTTCAGGAACCGGCTTCGCATTTTCACGATCATTAATGAACCATGCTTTATTCTTTAATACGTTAATCGATCCAACAATGTGTCCATCTTCCATGATAGGAAGTTCAAAGGCAATCACTGCTTTACCAAATGATTCCCGAAGTTGATCATACGTAGTATCAAAAGACGTATTATCTTCATCCAATTTACTCACGAAAAAGATGGTTGGTAGTTTTCTTTCTTTAGCCCTTTTGTATCCTGTTAACGTACCACTTTGAACACCATCTTTCGCACTTACAACGATTAATGCGTTATCCGCAACAGCTAGTCCTGCAGTTGCTTCTCCAACGTAATCCAAATACCCTGGAGTATCCAACATGTTGATTTTAGTGTTTCTTACTTCAATAGGGGCAAGTGATGTAAAGACAGAGACCCCACGCTTGATTTCTTCTGCATCATAATCTAAGACTGAGTTTCCATCCACTGCTTTACCAATGCGATCAATCGCTTTGGTATGCAGAAGCATACTTTCAACTAACGTTGTTTTACCAGATCCTGAGTGGCCTAAGGTGACCACATTTCTTACTTCAAATGATTGATAGTCTCTCATACGTTCTCCTTATTTCAATAGCGGTTTTAATTCCGCAAAACTGTGTTCTCTTACATAATGAATCGCTTTATTGCCATCATGGTCTAGTAACTCTTTATCTGCCCCATGTTCAAGTAAATATGTCACTAACTCAACATACCCTGAGTAGCTTGCTCTCATTAATGCAGTGCAACCAATTTTATCTTGTAAATTAACATCCGCTTTGTTTTCAACAAGGGTACGAATCACTTCTCCTTTATAAGCAAGGCAAGCTTCCATAAGAGCAGAACGTCCCATCTCATCTTGAGTGTTCACGTTTGCTCCTTTTTTGATAAGGTAATCCACTACATTGAGTTGACCTAAAAATGCAGCTCGCATTAAAGCAGTACGGCCTTTATTGTCGGCAGCATTCACATCCGCTCCTAAATCAGTAAGACGTCGAACGATATCAAGATGACCCTTTTTAGCGGCACCCATAATCGCTGTCTTGCCATTCACATCCTTCGCATTCACATTCGCACCATGACTAAGCAAGAAAATAACGACATTTTCATGTCCTCGCTTAGCACTACGCATGAGTGCACTACGCCCTTCACCATTCACCACATTGACATCGGCTCCCTTAGAAACCATGGCACTGACTGTGCTAATGTCGCCATTGGCTGCAGCGTCGAAGAATAATTTGTTGGTTTGATCCATGTGTTTACCTCCTATAGTTCAAACTTAACAAAAAAGATGGACATTCCTAGTCCATCTTAAAAGTGTTGTCTTTATTGTGCAGGCGTACGATTTTTGCCACAAGAGAAAGAGTTTCATTGTCGAAGACCCGTCTCATGGACATCACCGCCTTTCTGCTTTAACTATATTGTAAACGATTACACACACATTTCAAGTGTTTTCATACTTATTTGGTAAAAGTTCTTGCATCTGTACCCCTCATGTGTGCTATACTACTCAAAGTGTTTATTCACGGAAAAGAGAAATTATGAATTTTAATCAATTAGCATTGCATACAAACATATTACGCGCCATCGAAGACGCGCAATTCACAGAAACCACAGACATCCAAGCTCAAGCTATCCCATCGATGTTAGATGGTTTAGACATCATTGGACAATCACATACAGGAACTGGAAAGACTGCAGCCTTCGTGCTCCCTATCTTATCCATGCTTCAAAGAACTAGCGAGAAGAGACTGCCTCAGGCACTAATCTTATGTCCAACCCGTGAATTGGCCATTCAGATTACCACTCAAATCCGCATGTTCTCTAAATATATGGAAAACATCAAGACGGTCACCATTTATGGTGGACAACCGATTTCAACCCAAATCTTCCAACTCAAAGGCGGAGTCGATATTGTGGTTGGCACTCCAGGACGTATTCTTGATCATATGCGACGTAAAACACTACGCTTTGAGCAAACTCGTTTCTTAGTCTTAGATGAAGCTGATGAAATGCTTCAAATGGGGTTTAAAGAAGAACTGGAAGACATTCTTAAAGAACTTCCAAAAGAGCGTCAAACCGCATTGTTCTCAGCAACCATGCCTAAGGTCATTCTTGATATCACAAAACAATACCAAGTAAAACCTAAGCATATTCAAATTGCGAAGGACACTCGTACTGTTTCAAACATCCAACAACTTCTATACGAAGTACAAAGCGAACACAAAGATGAATTACTCACTCAAGTGTTAAGCATGTATAAACCAAATCAAGCCATCGTGTTTGCCAACACCAAGAAAATGGTGGATGACCTTAACGATGTCTTAAACCAAGCTGGTTTCAGTGTTGCAGCGTTACATGGTGACATGAAACAAGACATGCGTACTTCCATTATGGCTAAGTTCAAATTAGGTCATATCAAAATCATGATCGCAACGGATGTTGCTGCTCGCGGAATTGACGTCAACAACCTAGACATGGTGATCAACTATGACTTACCTCAAGATGATGAATACTACATTCACCGTATTGGACGTACAGGTCGTGCGAGCGCTCAAGGAACTGCCATTACATTGGTGTCTCCTAAACAACGTCGTTCTTGGTTACGCTTAGTTCAAACTCATAAATTAAATGTGGCCACAATGCCTTATCCTACACAAGAAGAACTTGACTTCCTAGTCACTTCTTCCATCATGGATAAACTTCAATCTTCAGACATTAAACCTGATATGCTTGATTTAGCTCAAGCTCTTCTAGTGAACTATGAGCATCCTGAAGCATTGGTGGCTGAATTGTTGTCCCACATTGTTGGAAACCAAAAGTTCAAAGCGTTAAAACCACTTAAGCAAGCTCGTGAAGGCAACTTCAAAACTTACACACTTAACGTTGGTCGTAAACATGGTGTTAATCCAAGTAAACTAGTGAAGTCTGCAACTGATTTATGTGGCATTCATCAACGTTTCATTGGTGACATTCATGTTGAATCCGATTCAACCATCATCAACATTGCTTCAAGCGTTGATTTTGGACAAATCAAACGTCTAAAGAGAATGCTTCCTAAACAAAACATCTTTATCTCAGTCAACTAAAAAAGAAGAACGGGTTCAACCCCGTTCTTTTTCTATCTTCACTAATTCAAATGTGAATCCATTAGGATCAATAAGTGTTTGTGATTCACCTAGTTCAGATGATTCAAACACCAATTTTCTTATTCCTAGTTTGTTTTCTCCTAAAGGTGTTTTAAAGTTACCCCATCGATTAAATCCTAAGTGATGATGATACTTTAACACTGAAAAGAAGAGGGCTTGTTGGTTGAGGTTCATGGTGAGTTGATAATTCATGTTTTTCGTCATGAACTGCTGTGTCTTATCCAAGTCATGAGCATAAAAGTGAACATGCCCCAAGATTGCTTCATGATGCCAAGGTAAATCATGATTGTAGCTCATGTTAAGATACAAATCAGCATCAAAAGGTTTAATCATGGCTTGACCATCCAGTAAGCCATCTTTTGAATGAGGCCAAAACTGTTGATCACGATCATAAGCAAGTTCAATACCGTTGCCTTCAGGATCAGTCAAATAAACCGCATGAGAAATTTGATGATCGGATGCACCATCAATTGGATAGCGCTCGCTCACAAGATGCTGCAACACATGGGCTAATTGACTCGCTTCATTCACCAATATGGCAAAATGATACAGTCGACTCTCGGTTGAAAGAGAACTTAAATAAGATGGCGTAGAATGCAAGACTAAAAATGGTTGTAAAGCTGATCCAAAAATAGCCATATCATCTTGATTTTCTAATAGCATTAATCCTAAGGTTTTTTCATAGAACTTAACCATGAGTGGAAGATTCTTCACATTAAGATGAATTTGAGTAGGTACAGGTTGACTTATTTGATGATAGGGAAACATAATTCCTCCTTATAAAAACATTATCCACCTTTTGGTGGATAAGTTTAACTCATTTGCTTGTAAGCTTATCAACTTTATTAATGAAGAAGAAGCCTAAGACAAAGAACAAGATAAGACCTAAGATCCCTAATCGAGCACTTCCAGTGATTAACACCGCCGCTGTTATGAAGAGTGGCCCAATTCCATCAGAGAACTTCCCAAAGATATCGAAGAAACCAAAGTATTCATTGGATTCTTCCTTAGGAATCAAACGACCAAAGTATGAGCGTGATAAGGATTGAATCCCTCCTTGTGCCATACCTACGATGATTGCTAACATCCAAAACTCAGCTGCTGTACTTAAGTTGTACCCTAAGATGGTAACAAGTGTGTAAATCAACATATAAACTTTGATGAGTTTTAATGGTCCATATTTGCTTGCCAGCTTTCCTGCGATGATCGCAAACGGGAAGGCAACAAACTGTGTTACCAATAGCGCAATGATCATTTGAGTTTGATCAATCCCTACTTCACCACCAAAGTTGGTGGCTTGTGACATGATGGTGTATACTCCGTTAATGTATAAGAAATAACCAATGATGAAATAGAAGAGCGGCTTGTTTTCAGTAATCTTCTTAAAAGTAATCCCAACACGTTTAAATGAAGATGAAATGACCTTTGGTTGAGCTGGTAAGCTGTAGGTTTGTTTGACATTCTTTAATAATGGTAGAGTGAGTAATCCCCACCATACCGCTGTGATGATGAATGAAATTTGGGTAGCTTGACCTGTGGTTAATCCAAATGGTGTCGTTAAGATTAACGCAATCCCTAAAATGAAAGGGACTGTTGAGCCCACATACCCCCAAGCATAACCATGGGATGATAAACTATCCATTTTCTCATCAGTAGTTACATCAATAAGCATGGAATCATAAAAGACATTACATGCACTGTAGCCAATACGAGTTAAGATGAATAGAATAAGGAATGCTTGCCACTGGGTTACCACTGCTAATGAAGATGCCCCAGCAAGACCCATGATTAAGAAACCCACAAACAGTTTCTTTTTCATACCATGATAATCCGCAATCGCACCCAACACTGGAGAAATGAGTGCTAAAGAAAGAACAGCTATTGTGGTTGCAGTAGAAAATAAAGCAGTCACATTGGCTGTATTCACACCTGCAGATTCCGCTAAAGCTCTAAAGTACACTGGAATCGTCGCGGTAACGATGAGAATAAACGCTGAGTTGGCCACATCATAGAGTATCCAACTTAATTCTGACTTATTGAATTTCATACACATCTTCTCCTTTAGTTAAGTGTATCTTAAATTATCTGCTTTTGTGTTAAAAATCTGTCAACTTATTTCTTAGGTCTATACGGATAATCTTTGATTAGCCCTTCATATTCAAGGGTTAAATCCAATAAGTGAATTAAATCTTTCGGACTAGTCCAATATGATTTGATATTTTGATCAATGATTGCAATTTTAATGAACAGTTCTGAGATGAATTGTGAACAGAAATAATGATGTTTTCGTTCTACTTTAATGCGGATTGAATAAAGAATAATCCTAGGAAATTGTAGTGATAAGCACTTGATGACATTTCAAAACGTTTGATTTCATCTTTGAGCTGTTGTGCCTGTTCTTCACTGATGGTGGTGGAGTAGACTAGACATGAATTCTTTGAGGAAAAAGTATACACTCCCTCATACAAACTCTCCTTAACAAATCCACCTATCAATGGATTGTGTGGCTTAATTCTTCCAAATGAATACATTTCTTTAAGTGTGGGATCAAAACTGATGCTGGAGTGCATGTATTTAAATCCTCCAAAAAGCCCAAGTATGCGTGATAACCATGTTCCTGTTCGTGAAAATAAAATATAAACCTTCATATTAGGACTCCTTATCTGATTCTAAGGATGAAGCCAAGAATTGAGTTAAATCATGCATTCTTTCTTTTGGAATGATGACCATCACTTTATCTTTCTCCATCAATATCGCATCAGGACCTGGAGAGGTAATCAACTCATTCCCTCGCTTAATCGCAATGATGGTAGCTTGTGTTTTTTGGTATAAGGCTAAGGTTTTAATGCTTGTGTTCACAAAGGTATGATACTTTGATACTGTAAAGTCACTGCGATGAAGAGGATCTGAGAAACCAAATCGATCCATTGCCATCATGAGTTCCTGCATGACAACTTCAATTTTTTGATCAATGGTCTTTTTTTGCGCCAATAAATCATGAAGTTCATCTTTAAGTGATTCAACACTCATGAAGGCTTTACGTTGATTTAGATAGTTGATGGCATGTTGACTATCTTCAATCACCACACCTGAATGAGGATGAACTCGAACGACATAAGCAAGTTCTAGTAGTTTTAATGCTTTACGAATCGTCTCTGAAGAAACATTATATTCACTCGACATTTTAGTTCTTCCAGAGATTTTACTGCCCACTAAAAGATCCCCACTCACAATGCGTGAGGCAATATCAAAGGCAATCTTTTCATAGTTAGAAGGTTGTGAACGTTGCTTCATTGCTCACATTATATCACATAAAAACTCAGACAAAAGAAAAAACCTCTAAGAGGTTAATTCAA
>CAYSNT010000036.1:0-8934 GCA_964432505.1 uncultured Erysipelothrix sp. | reverse complement strand
ACCCTTAGCAGGGGCACCTCTTCAGCCTCTTGAGTACATCTCCACTGCTGCTGAGCAACTTAGCGCTTTTAAATACTATCATACCCAAAATGTTTTATCAAGTCCTAAATGCTTCAAAAATAGATGTTTTGATGATAAAAAAGAAGGCTTCCTTGAATGGCCTTAAGGAAGCCTTGATGAAGTTGGTTTATTCAATAATATCTTCGTATTTAGAAATGGTTTCCATGTTGCTTACTGGATTGTCCGCAAGCATGATGCGTGTGAGTTTTTCAAGAGATGCGATTGGAGATACATCTGAAATGTTATTTTGACTTAAACCTAAGAATGTAAGTTCTTTTAGGTTAGCGACTACACTGATATCAGTGATGTTGTTTTCTCTTAAATACAGTTCTTCTAAGGCTGTGAGCTTTTCAAGGGCACTAATGTCAGTCACATTGTTTTCTGATAAATCCAAGTCGGTGATAAGCACACAATCTTTCAATCCTTCAATGTCTTCAAGTGGTCCAAAAGCGACGGAGACCCTCTTAAGTTTGGTTGAATCCTTTAATGCATCCAAGGTAGTGATTTGATGGTAATCCACATCTAAGGTGGTCAAGATGTTTGAATACTTCACAAAATCCAAGGTATCCACATCACTGCCATAGATGTGTAGATAGTGAACATTAGGAATGGCTTTGATGGTGCTAAAATCAATGTTTTTTTGTAAAGCAACTGTCAATAAGGCAAGATTTGGAAAATGTTTTAAATCGGCTAATGAAGTGAGTGTTCCTTGAGCTTCTTGGCGTACACCATCGATTTCTACCGCCATTCCAAAGAAGAACACTAATCTTTTTTGCTCTTCCCCACTCTTATACATAAGGAGTGTGTCTCCAATGATGCTAAGTGTTTTTATCTCACTCAAGTCGCTGGTATACACTGAATCATTGGATCCTTTATTAAGCGAGGTTTTAACGGCTTGTTCGAACACAGGATCTTCAAAGACCAATGGATCTCCTTGATTTTGTGTGGATGGTCCTTTGCCACACATGCTTAAGCTAAATAATAAAATAAGAATTAGAATGATTAACGCAATGAGGATAAACAGACGGTTCTTTTTCTTTGAAGTAGTTTGAGCAGATGATGGTTGGCTCATGTGTTTCTCCTTGATTAGGTTGATTGTTAATTTAATTATACGCTTGTGAAACTTTGAACACAATCAATAATAGATTAACACATTAAAAAACCTTAAAGTGTTATCTTTAAGGTTAATCTACAATGTAGCCTGCTTCAAGCAAGGCAATTTTAGCAACTCTCACTAAATCATTGCGCCCATGAATGATGACCGCTTGATTGGTAAGGGATACTTCAAACTGAAGTTGAGTATCATTGAGGGCTTCAGTTACTTTTCTCACATCATCTTGTGTTTTAATACCCTTCAGAAAGAGAATGTGTTTCATACTTTCGCCATTTCTAGCGCGACTTGCATCATCTTAGTGAACGATTCTTGACGTTCTTGTGGTGTTGTGGCTTCATGTGTGACCAGTGAATCAGAAATCGTGACTAAGCATGCGGCATGTTTACCTAGCTTATTTGCGTTCGCAAATAAAGCAAAAGATTCCATTTCAACACACATACTGCCAGTTTCTTGTGCAATCGTTTCAAAACTCACACCTGAATCACGATAGAAGACATCCGATGAATGAATGCGTCCTAATTTCACATCAATGTTTAAGTGTTTTGCTGCATTGAGTAAAGCTTGATTTAAGGTTGGGGATGGGAACAATACACTATCCTCAACATTAAATGCTGTTTTCGCGAATGAACTTTCTGACCACGCACTGTCCGCTAAAATCACATCATACACTTTCACATCCTTGTGATATGAACCTGCAGATCCAATACGAATGATGTTTTCAACACCATACACAGTATAAAGTTCATAGGAATAGATTCCAATGGATGGCATTCCCATGCCTGAACCCATCACGGAAATCTTATGACCTTGATAGGTTCCAGTGAACCCATACATGTTTCTTACATTATTAAACATAACGACATCTTCTAGAAATGTCTCCGCAATGAATTGGGCACGTAGTGGATCTCCTGGCATTAAAACCGTCTTCGCAATATCGCCTAATTTCGCATGGTTATGGGGTGTACTCATAGTTAAATCTCCTTATTACGTTTCCATTATACCAAAATCTGACTTAAAGTCCTAACCAAAGCAATGCCAATGAAAAGTAGATGAGCATGGCTAACGCATCCACGATAGTAGTAATGAGTGGCGCTGCCATGGCTGCAGGATCTTGGTTAAACTTCTTCGCAAGAAGAGGTAATAACCCCCCTACCATCTTTGAGATTATCATCATGAGAAACAACGTCATTGAAACCACAAAATGAACTGACAAATCAGATGAAGGCATGAACACTAATACCCGAATCATGTTCGCTGCAAAGATAACGGATCCACTCAGTAAAGCCACCAAGAGTTCTTTACTCAAGACTTTAAAGACATCTTTAGTATCCAGCTGATCCACCACAATCCCACGAATAACCATGGCAGAAGCTTGAGAACCCGCATTACCTGAGGTTGACATGATCATTGGTATAAAAAAGGATAATGCAGGAAGAAGTTCAATCTGTTCCTCAAAGCCACCAATGATACTTCCTGTAAGGGTTGCACTCACCATTAACACCAGCAACCAAGCAATGCGTGATTTAACAATATCTTTAAGAGAGTTTTCCAAGTACGATCCATCCAAAGGAATAATCGCAGCCATCTTTTGAATATCTTCGGTCACTTCATCTTCTAAGACGTCAATCATGTCATCAATGGTGACAATCCCTATAAGTCTTAGTTCATCATTCACGACAGGACACACCGTTAAGTCATAACGTTGCATGAGCTTGGCAACTCGTTCTTGATCATCGTAGACAGTTGCATAAATGACATCAATGTCCATGATGTCTTTAATCAAAACATCATCTTCTTCAAATAAGATTGTTCTTAATGAAACTGATCCCACTAGATTTCTCAACTCATCCACCACAAAACACACTTGAATAGTTTCAGCATCTTTACCTTGTCGTTTGATTTTTGTGATGGCTTGTTTAACACTGTCTTCAGCCTTGAGTTCGACAAAGTCTAAGGACATTAAACTTCCTGCACTATAGGTTGGGAAACTTAATAATAGATTAATCTCAGTGCGTTGCTCATGATCTGCTTCTTTAAGAATCTGACGAATCACATTGGCAGGAAGATCTTGAAGAAAATCTACCAAGTCATCGGTATACAACGTTTCAATCATTGATTTAATCTGACCTGATGTAAAGGATGAAATCATATCTGCTTTCACTTCATTGGGAAGATAGGTAAACAATTGTGCACTGATGTCTTTTCTTAATGTTTTAAATAAAAATAAGATCTCTTCAACAGTTAACTCAGCCACAATCTCAGCTAAGTCAACTATGTTCATTTCATCAAACAATTCTCTTAAATTCTTAACTTGTCTTCCTTCTATGAGTTGTGAGAGTAGTTCTGGATTGCATTGGTTGAAATCAATCATGTAAGCACCCTCCCTAAGTAAAAGGCAGCCATATTAAAGTAAATGATGAGTGCCACCACATCCACTAGGGTGGTAATCACCGGTCCTGCCATCGCTGCTGGGTCAACTTTAATGAGTAAAGCCACTAATGGTAGTGAGCCTCCAATAAGATTGGCTAATACAATGGTAAAGAAAATGGCAACAGAAACTAGCACTGCAATCCCCCAACCTAAAGAAGGTGAGAATATCACAATACGCAGTACATTGACAACAAACAGAATCATCCCCGTCATCACAGAGGCCTTCATTTCTTTCATTAACACTACAAAAAAATCTTTAATATCAAGATGGTCAATCGCAATGCCACGAATCACCATCGCAGAAGCTTGTGAACCCGCATTCCCTGCCGTGTCCATCAACATCGGAATAAACATCACTAAACTTGTTAAGGCCACAGTGATGTGGGCATAAGCTTCCATCACTAGACCTGTAAGGGTAGCAGAAATCATAAGCACCAACAACCATGGTATGCGAGATTTAAACATATCAATGACACTGGTCTGTAAATAAGACCCTTCCAAAGGATTGATCGCAGCCATTTTTTGAATGTCTTCGGTTGCTTCTTCTTCAATGACGTCAATGACATCATCCACCGTGATGATCCCAACTAAACAGAATTGATCATTCACCACAGGAACCACTGATAAATCATATTTAGAGAAGACTTTAACAACTTCTTCACGATCATCTTTAGTATTAACACTAATGACATCTGTTTCCATGATTTCAGAAACTAGTTCATCCTCAGGATTGGTCATCATGTCTTTTAAGCGCGCTGTTCCAATGAGCCTATCGTTTTGATTAACCACAAAACACGTTTGAATACTTGCAGCACCTTTGCCTTGAGAACGCACTTTATTGATAGCCTCTTTTAAGGTATCTTCCTCATTGATTTCAACGTATTTGGTAGTAATAAGTGCCCCAGCTGAATTAGGATGATACGAAAGCAAGATGTTGATCTCTTGTCTTTGACTCTCAGAAGCATTCTGAAGAACCTTTCTGACTAGATTATCAGGAAGTTCTTCTAAGAAGTCCACTACATCATCAAATTCCACGTGTTCAAGAATTGACTTAATTTGTGGCCCTGAAAAAGCCTCAATCAATCGTTCTTGAGTTTCAATCGTACAATAGGAAAACACTTGGGAGGTTTGTTCTTTATTGATGGTCTTAAACAAGAATAAAACTTCTTCTAAACTCAGGTACGTCAACATGTCTGCGATATCCGCAGGATGCCATTCTTCAAAAACGATTCGTAACTCTTTGACTCGTTTTGTCTCAATGAGAATGCGAAACTCTGAGAGTGTTAGGTTCAATAAATCCATTGTTCATCTCCTTATTTAATCATGGTTTTTTGCTTCCTTTAAAGCCTTCTAAAACAGACGATTCAAACGTATGCACTAAATGTTCTTTACGTTGTTCACGCTCAATGGCACCCTGTATAAGGATATCCATTAAACTTTCAAAATCAATTCCACTTTCTTTCCATAAGTAAAAGGATAACGAACCTGGAATGGTGTTAATTTCATTCAAGTAGACTTGATTGGTTTGAGTATCCATTAGAAAATCAATACGGACAACCCCTCCCACATTGAGTAAGCGAGCACAGGTAGTGGCTAAATCTTGAATTTGCTTTGTTAATGCATCATCAATTGGGGCAGGAATAAGACGATCTAAAGAAGCCATTCCCTTGCTTGGTCCACTGTGTTTACCACTGCCACCACGTTGATACTTATCAGCAAATGAAAGTATCTCATCACTTTTGCTTACTTCCTCAAGCACTGAAGCGGTATGTTTACCTTTAATGTTTAAAACTGAACAATTTACTTCTCGTAGATGTGTAATGGCCTTTTCAATCACGATTTTTTCATCGAATTGACTCGCACGCTCGATGGCACCAAAGAGTTCATCTTCACTCTTAACGAGTTCAATACCTACCGAACTACCTAAGTTAGAAGGTTTAATGATTAAAGGATATCCGATTTGCTTGGCTTGAGTTAAGATGGACACTTGAGAAGCTTGAACATCCTTACCATAAAACCAGAACCAAGGTACAATTGGAAGTTTTGAATTCTCAAGAATATGTTTAAAGATAACTTTATCTTGACCAATGGCTGAAGCAATCACATCACTTCCTCCATAAACAGCCCCAATCACATTGAGGTATCCCGCAACACTACCATCTTCACTGTTGGTACCATGCACTACTGGTAAGATGACATCCAATCGAACTGGTTTTTTCCATCCTTTTAAATAGCGCAAAACAACACTTTGATTTTCTTTCACTAAGGCAATGGGGATGGATTTCTTTTTAACCAAGGAAGAAGACTTAAAGGTCTTCACATCACTTAAAGCATGTCCACTTACTAATATTCCTGCTTTATTTAAGTAGAGGGGGTAGACTTCATAACGTTCACGATTAAGTGCAGCCATGGCTTGCATCGCTGATAAAATGGAAATATCGTGCTCCACTGAAGCACCTCCAAAGAAAACTCCAATATTTAGTTTCATACACTCTCCTATTTTATTCAAAGTATACTTGATCAAGATTCTTTAAACATGACCAAGCAATCATCAGTTCTTCTTTTGTATTCTTTCGTGATAACTGTGGTAACGATTCTTCTATATTAAACCATTGTGTATCTAAGGTTTCAAACCCTGGATGAGGTTCACCTGACTCAATACTCGCATGAAAGTAAATGCATGTTTCGGATAGTAAGGTTGGATAATCCTTATGTCTTTCTCTTTGAAACAGTGCTAAGACACGATGAATCTTAATCATTACACCCGCTTCTTGTAACGCTTCTGATTTCGCTGCTTGTTCAACACTTTGAAAAAGATCAACCCATCCTCCTGGAACAGACCAATATCCATCTTGCTTCTCTCTCACAAACAAGACTTGATTTGATTCATTGGTTATCAAAACGCGCACTGAAAGATTAGGTGTTGGATAAACATCTCTTTCAAATAATGTACACGCCTCTTGAGGTGGCATTAATGTGGATGCCATCTGTTGGCCTAAGTTATGGAGTTCTTCATAGTTTTCTAATGCATACGGATCTTTAGAAAATTTCTTCCCTATCTTTGCGATCCCTAGCACTTTAATCACGAATTGTTCAAGTGTCATGGTTTTTCTCTCTTTCACATTATACTCCAAACCATGGGATGTTGCACTTAAAAAAAAGACGCATTAATGAATGAATGCGTCTGGTAAATCATTTTCAATAAGGATACTGTCTGCTGGAGTTGCTTTCTTCTTTATTACTTCAAAAGCTTCATAAGTCGAGTTAACCACATGGACATGATTCATATCAAATCCACTGTTCATAAGGCCCTTTTGGATAGGAAGTGAACGATTCTTTCCAATAAGAATCACCTCATCCACATGATTAATCATGTTCGCTCCAAAGTTCTCATTGTACTGATCGGTTTGCTCACCCAGTTCAACCATACCAGGTGTAATAAGGAAACGTACCCCTGGCATCATCTTAAGCACTTCCAGTGAATGCTTCGCACTTTGAGGATTAGAATTATAAGCATTATCAATCACATTCAAGCCAAACATGACTTTTGGTTCTAAACGATGTGAAACAGGTTTTAACTGCTTGATAGCCTTGGAAATATCATCCCAATCCACTTGTAGGTGTCGCGCAACCGCTACCGCAAATAAAATATTCATGACATTGTGTCTTCCAAGCAGTTTTGTTTCTAAAGGTTGGCGTAAGCCATCTTTTGTAACCACATCGAATTGACAGCCACGATTGGTAATCACAATGTTTTCACCACGATAATCACATTCAGGATGTTCTAGTCCAATCTTAATAACAGGAACCTTACTCTTAATGTGGTAAGAGCGAATAAGTTCATTATCATAATTAATGAACCCACATCCACTTAAAGGTAATTCTTCAATCATTTTCATTTTCTCTTTGAGTATATTGTCTTGAGTTTTAAAGGTATCTAAATGCTGTGGACCGACTTCAGTCACAATTCCAAACTGCGGTTTCACCATGTTCATGAGTACATGGATTTCATTCACCTTGTCTGCTCCCATTTCACACACAAAGACTTGATGAATTGGTTTAAGTAATTCTCTTACTGTTTTAGTGATTCCCATTGGAGTGTTGAATGAAGCTGGAGTCATGAGGGTATAAAACGATGAACTTAGCACCTCATGCATAATGTTTTTAGATGTGGTCTTACCATAACTTCCTGTAATTCCTATCGTAATGAGACGAGAATGTTGTTTGAGAATTTTTCGTGTCATACGCATGAAATGAGCATGTACCATTTTCTCTAAAGGTGAAGTCAAATAACCTACAATCATCATGATGAAATGAATTAAAACATGCATGACAAGTAGGGTTAAGCCAAGGAATAAGTTTCTAAACGATGGTTCTAAAGAGATCAGTGTAATGGAAGCTAACACAAGTATGACTAAAAGATAAAACACAATAATTTGTCGAGTCACACGAGCTGTAATGACCAACGGTTTCACATGTTTGGTTTTTGGTCTGAAAACCCAATACAATCCAAACAACCCAAGATAGAGTCCAATGCTTACATAAGGAATTTCTATGATGACACTTAAAATGATTACCACACCCAAAAGCAGTGATGAAAAAAACAAGGACCATGTGGTTTTGCTTTGAAGCACCCATGGAATATAGCGAGGGTGTTCATAACGATTTTGTTGAAACATATGAAGAGCATGCTTCATTCTTGGCCATAATGATAAAGCCATCACAAGAATCAAAAGAAGTGTTTCTAATGTCATAAATTTCCTCATTTCTGTTGTATGAATGCTTCAATGATTTTTATGGTTCGTTTGAGTTGATGGTAGTAAGCATAGTGATCATCATCTTCATAAATAATCAAAGCTGCATCCTTCATTTGCTTCTCCATCGTTTTACCCATCCACAGTGGAGTAGCATCATCTTTGTCTCCCCAAATAAGTAAGGTAGAGGTTGATATTTCCTTGAGTAAAGGGGTTAAGTCTTCATTCACCACCTTTACAAAGGTTTGCCTTAACGCACCTGTTGTATGTTTGTAATCTTCACTACCAAAGAAAGTCTTTAAAGGAATCAAATACTTTCCAATGAGTGGTAATCGAAGTGCTATCTTTAGTAGTTTATAAGTTCTTATCTTAAGATGGGTTCCTAGCGACAATCTTGGTTTTAAACCTGCTGCTCCTGTTAATATCATTTGCTTTGGTTGAAGACGAGAGGCTAAGATGAGTGCGACTCGTGCTCCAAAGGAGTGAGCAACAAACACAGGATTGTGAACACCTAAATGCTTAAGAAGTGATTCTATCCCATCTGCATAATCATCAATACTCCACACATCATTGAGT
>CAYSNT010000035.1:0-8943 GCA_964432505.1 uncultured Erysipelothrix sp. | reverse complement strand
CAACAATTCCAGAAAGACAAGCTGAAGCAGCTAACCATCCCGCATCACGACCCATAGTCTCTAACACAAACACTTCTTGGCGGGTATACACATTCACATCTAACCATGTTTGAAGTGCTGTATTCGCGATGAATTTCGCTGCTGAACCAAAGCCAGGGCAATGATCTGTCACCATTAAGTCATTATCAACCGTTTTTGGGCATCCCACAAAACGTAAGTCAGTGATGTTGTTGGCTTCAGCATATTCACTTAATGCTGCGACAGTATCCATGGAGTCATTTCCACCAATGTAAAACATAGTTTCAATGTTGTATTTACGTAACACTTCTACAATACGTTCGAAGTCATGTACATTCGCACGTTTAAGTTTGTAACGGCAGGATCCTAAAGCCGAAGCTGGCGTTTGCTTAAGAATAAGGTTATCCATTTCACTCATGTGTGTTAAGTCCACAAGCATTTCTTGAAGAATACCTTCAACACCATGAAGACCTCCATACACAATATCATAGACAGGATTAAGTTGATTGGCTTTCACAACACCTGCGAGTGTCGCATTAATAACAGAGGTTGGCCCTCCTGATTGAGCAACTAAACAATTAGACATATTGTCCTCCTTTTTAACACACCTTATTATACTAAATCATGGATCAAACATAAAGACTATTTAAGTGTCTTAAGCCCTCTTAAGAAGTAAGGGAAAACATCCTTATCATCGACTAAGCCTTCTTTGTATTTCCATTTAATCAAAAAATATGGATCTTGTAAGAACTTACGTCCTAATAAAACGATATCAGATTGATTGGTATCAATGATGTTGGCGATTTGCTCGGGTTCAGTGATTAGTCCAGCGGTCGCTACAGGTCCATGAGTGGCTTGTTTCATTTGAGTGGCTAGATGAACTTGATAGAGTGGTTTAACCACAGGGATGTTTCTAAGGCCCCCTGAGGAGACGTTAAGCAAACATACTCCAAGATTAAGACACATCTCTCCTATTTTTTGAATGTCTTCCACACTGTTACCTGATGGATCATACTCATCCCCACTTAAGCGAATAAAAACAGGACCTTCAAAAGCCTTTACTACAGCTTGAACAACACGTTTTAAAAACAAGGTACGATCTTGACCATATTCATCACTTCTTTGATTCACTAAAGGAGTTAAGAATTGATTGATTAAGTATCCATGAGCCCCATGAATCTCAACAAAATCATATCCACAAGCACGAGCCGCCTTTGCAGCATTCGCAAAATCTTGAACGAATTTATCAATGTCCGCATGACTCATGCCTATCACATTGGTTTCATCCATGGGTCCATAGACAGGGGTATGACTACGCTTACTTTTATTACCTGCATGAGCAAGTTGAATTCCAATCTTGGTGTCATAACGATGAACAAGAGAGACCAAATGCGTTAATGCTTCTTTTTGCCTCGGATTAAAGATACCTAAGCAATGATCAGAAATATAACCAAACTCATTCACTGCAGTTGCTTCTTGAATGATGAGTCCTGGTTGACCTAAAGCTAAGTTAGTGTAGTGAGTGAAGTGAAAGTCATTGGCGACCCCATCTTTCTTTTCACATAAATAGGTACACATAGGAGCAACCCCAACTCGATTCTTAAGGTGTAACCCTCCTATTTCAATTGGTTCAAATGTTTTCATCATTGTTTTCTTCCTCTTCCATTTCTAATGATAATGTTTCCCATTCATGAACATACTTTGCGATGACGTTATGTTGTTCATCAATGGACAAATTAAGTTCTTCCATTTTTTTGAAATCGTGATAGTATTCAGGTTCAAAACGTTGATCACGAAGTTGTTCAAGAATAAGCTCATTTGACTGAATCAAATCCTCAAGTTCTTTGATGCGTTTCTCTTTTTGCTTACGTGATTTTTGATTTTGCTTGCGCTCTTGATGAGCTTGTATGCGTTGTTCTTTCTCATCATCCACAATCTCATCAATATGTACAAGATCATCACGTTCTTTTAATGAGCTTGATCCCTCTTCTAAGGTTAACACAGCTGTGGATACTTTATCAATGAAGTAACGGTCATGTGATACAAACAAAATGGTTCCTGTATACGATAACAATGCCTCTTCTAAAGCTTCTTTCGCAGGAATATCCAAGTGATTGGTTGGTTCATCCAACACCAGAAAGTTAGCTCGCTCCAACATCATTTTAGCTAAAGACAATCTGACTCGCTCTCCCCCTGAACATGCACTGACTGATTTAAAGACGTCATCTTGAGTGAATAGGAACTGCGCTAAGACACTTCGAATCTGATGATGATCCAACTGTGGATAGTCATCCCAGAGTTCTTCAATGACTAATTTACTGGAGTTAAGTTGAGCGTGGTTTTGATCAAAGTAAGCCCAATGGATTTGATGACCAAAGATGAACTCTCCTCCTAAAGATGGAATCTCTCCCACAATGGTTTTTAAGAGGGTGCTTTTCCCTACCCCGTTCTTACCCAGCACCGCAACACGTTGACCTCTTCTAAGTGTTAAATCTAAAGTTTGGATGCTTTGATCATAACCAATGGATAAATCTGATAGGATTAACACTTCCTTTCCTCCTTTAATGTAAGGATTGAAAGAAAACTTCATGTTTTTGCTGCCTTTTGAAGGGGCTTCAATACGATCCATGCGTTCAAGGTATTTGATCTTGGATTGTGCAAATGCCGCCTTGGATCGTTTATATCGAAACTTTTCGATGAGAGCTTCTAATCGTTCAATGTCTTTTTGTTGACGATGGTACGCACTTTGCATCTTTTCAAGCATTTTTAGTTTAGCTTTTTGATAAGAGGAATAATTTCCTTTAAAGGATGTAGCTTTCTCATATTCAATTTCAACGATGTCAGTAGCCACTTTGTCAATGAAACGACGATCATGAGAGACAAAAAGAATGGTCTTTGGATAAGTGATTAAAAAACCTTCAAGCCATTCAATCATTTCAATATCTAGATGATTGGTTGGCTCATCTAGGATTAATACATCTGGATAAGATAATAATAGACTAGCTAACGCAAGGCGGGTTTTTTGTCCTTGAGAAAAAGTATGAATGGATTGAGGTAACACTTCTTTAGAAAAGCCCATCTTCGTCAACATGGTTTCCATCGTACTTTGTATGTGATATCCACCCATGTCTTCAAATTCATGTTGAAGGATGGAAAGTTTATTTAACAGTTTTTCATCTTCAGGATTAAGGGAAACCTGTTGATGAAGGGCGGTGAGTTGCTTTTCTAAAGCCACCACCTTAGCCATCGCTTGTTCAAAGACTTCTTGAACACTCAACTCTTCGTTTTCAAAAGCATGTTGTTTTAAGGATTTTAAGGTAATCTTTCCTCCATAAAACACATCACCTTCATCAGGAGTTATTTCCTTGGAAATGATGTTTAAGAGTGTGGTCTTTCCACTGCCATTGAGTCCAATAATAGCGACCTTTTCTTTTTCATTGATGGTTAAAGAAACATCACTGAGGATGTTCTTCGAAGGATATGACTTTGAAATGTGACTTAGTGTAATAATCATAATTTAAGGTAACAGCAAGTAATTTGCAAATCCTCTAGCGATTTGTTTCGCATAAGTTGGGTATTCTGTGATCCAAGCTTGAGCTGATGGTTCATGGGTGAGATGAATGACTTCAATCACTAATGCATGCACACCTCTAATGTTTTGATAAGAGAATGTAGCATTGCGTGATTGCGCAAACTCAGAAAACTGAGCAGCACCTAATGCTTTTCCCCCAGTTTCACGAATGGTGTAACGACCATCATAAGACTGCTCATCCATCCCTTTAGCCAATGCCGCAGGCAAGACCCCTTGTATGTTACCACGTCCGCGGTTATTTGTGGAGACCAAAGACGTATTTTCAATGAGTTGTCGATGAATTGCTGCTCCTAAACGTGATGATGCATACGATGAGTAAATAACTTGGGTTCCTTGAACACTTGGGTTAGTGTTTCCAACCATTTGAAGTTCGATGTAATACTTGGCTTGTGATGCGTATGTTTTAAACAAACGCCCTCCTACTCCATAGATATTGGTTGTGGTTTCATCACGAAGGATTAACACGCGTAACCCAAACGCTTCCAGTTCTTCTTTTAACGCAAGAGCAAGTTTATAATTCTCCTCTGCTTCAACTAATCCAAAAGCTTGTGTGCCTAAATCCACCCAACCAAAATCCGCATGACGATGGCCAGGATCAATGACCACATCATACACTTCTTCTGAAAGTTCAATAGGTTTTACTTCTAGATATATTGGTGCAACCACTTCTGTTTCATTTGGCTGTGAAATGACTTGAATTGACTTGGTGTTCTCTTGGCGATTAATGGTGGTGAATATATGGTTTACTGGTTGATTACTGACCAGTTGCATCCGTTGCAAATTAATGTTCACTTGCATGGCATACACACCAAAAGGTAAATCATCCATGGGAATTTGACCATCAACCGCATCTTCAATCATGTAATCTCGAATCTCTTGTGTGCAAAGATTGGTTAGTCGAAGTGTTTTCCCCACAAACGCGTCTTGAGTATCTAAGCGATAGGCATCCTGAAAAAAAGATAAGTTTTCCCCATACACAAACATATCGTTCACTAAAACGACTTCTTCACGTGTGGTTAACCATCCCATATCTATAAAACTATTAAGTTCACACACTACTTCTGGTGGTTTTGTTTTTCCCCACAGAAAATACCACGTCGTATAACCTAGCGCAAGCACTAGCACAAGAAGTGGAATTAAGAGTGGAAAGTTAATACGTCGACGTCTTCTCATCTAGAGTTCAATGTCCTTTAAATGTTTTGGTTTTCGTTGGTGAAGAGGTGGTAATTCTTTGAATGTTGGAGCGATAGCGGTGGTTAAATAGGCTTCAATGTTATTGGCGACAAAAAACTTCTCTCCTTCAAAAAGCATTTCTTGTAAAGGAAATATATCTTCTTCTTTAAAGATAAATGGATTCCAAGCGGATTTAAATGTCCATGTTAAATCAAACCCAATATGTTTAGAATGTTTGTTTATTCGATGATACAACGAAGCATTCCACTTGAACCATTTTTTGATCCACACTGGATTGAAATGAAGGTTCTCAAAGAAAACAATGATAGGCATTAACCCTTGATTGAGCAAGCGTAGTGGTAAATCTTTCAGTTTTGATGCATTCACTTTAGAATACACAAACACATCAATAAAAACCCCATCACTGTCTTTACATTGATTTGAAAGAAGTTCATTGACTTCCTCGATGCGAGTTCCTTTAAGGCGAATCTTCATGCCTGGAATTAAGACATTATAGCAGTTTCTTGTCTCAAAACAGTGAATCACATACTTCTCTTTAAGTTCTTCTTCAAGGATTGGAATTGCTCTTAAGAAGTCATCCATCATCATCGCAATGTCAATGTCATCATCCCAAGGGGTAAAACCTTGGTGACGATAAGCCCCCAAAGCACTTCCTCCATTAAGGAAATAAGGTAAATCATGTTTACGAAGGACCGCATCCACATCTTTCATCATGGCTAATAACACTTGATGCAAATCATGTAAGGTTATGCGTGTACCATCTTGTTTTTCTTTAAGTATAATGTCATGTGAGTTCATAGTTTTGATTATAGAGCATCCCCTTCATTGTTTCAAGAAAGAAAGGCAAGTCACTGACTTGCCTTAGTAATCAAGATTCTTAGGAGTACGCGCAAATGGCACGACATCTCTAATGTTTTGCATACCCGTAATGTACATGAGGAAGCGTTCAAACCCAAGGCCAAATCCTGCATGTTTGACACCGCCATAACGACGTAAGTCAAGATACCATTCTAACCCTGATTTCTCAATATGGAATTTCTCCATGGCGGCTTCAAGATAATCAAGACGCTCTTCACGCTGTGATCCACCGACCAATTCTCCCACTCCAGGAACAAGCAAATCACACGCTGCCACGGTCTTCTGATCATCGTTTAATCTCATGTAGAACGCTTTAATATCTTTAGGATAGTTGGTTAAGAAGACTGGACCTTGAACCACCACTTCACAAATGTAGCGTTCATGTTCGGCTTGTAAATCCATCCCCCATGACACTGGATAATCAAACTTCACATCTGCTTTGAGTAAATGGTCAATGGCTTCAGTGTAGGTCATTCTTACAAATTCACTCTCAAGTAAGCGATGTAAACGATCCAACACGGTTTTATCAATCATGTCATTGAAGAACTTCATTTCATGTTGAGCATTCACTAGGATGTAGTTAACACAATACGTCACCATGTCTTCAATAAGGTTCATGTTATCATCCAAGTCCGCAAATGCGATTTCAGGTTCAATCATCCAAAACTCACTCGCATGACGGGTGGTGTTGGAGTTTTCAGCTCTAAAGGTAGGACCAAAGGTGTACACATCTCTGAACGCTAACGCAAATGCTTCCGCATGGAGTTGCCCTGATACGGTTAATGAAGCATCTTTACCAAAGAAGTGATCTTGCTTCTTCGCAAAGCTATCACTTTCAACTCTAAAGACTTCCCCTGCACCTTCCGCATCATTACCCGTAATGATTGGTGTATGCACATAGATGAATCCTTGGTTTTGAAAGAACTCATGAATGGCCATGGAAAGAAGTGAACGCACTCTAAAGACCGCAGAAAAAGTATTGGATCTGACACGTAAATGAGCGATTTCACGCAAGTATTCAAAAGAATGACGTTTCTTTTGTAAAGGATAAGATGAATCACATGCGCCTTCCAGTTGAATCGATTGACACACAATCTCAAAAGGCTGTTTGTTTTCTGGTGTTATTTTAAGAAGTCCTACCACTGAAATGGCTGTTCCAGTGTTGTAAGACTGAATGGTTGCATAATCCGCTAATGAGGATTCATAAACACACTGTACATTTCTAAATGATGTTCCATCATTCAGTTCAATGAATCCGATGTGATTATTCGATCGATTCGTTCTTACCCATCCTTGAAGATGAATCAGTTCTATCCCATCCAACTCAAGTGGGTTATCCGCACTTATCACATCAAAGCATTCTTGTACAGTCATAAACGTTGGCATATTCTGCTCCTTTAAATATTGTTGACTTGAAAAACAAGTTCCTGTATGGATGATATCACATCCACGTACTTAATGAAAACATCCTTTGGAACACGGATATGATCATGAGTAAAACTAATGATTCCCACAATGCCGTTTTCAATCAGTTTATCCACTGTTTCTTGGGCATCATGTGAAACGGTAAGAATCGCAATACGACATCCCACAGGGATATTCTTACTAAGTTGGCTTAATGGATAGACTGGAATATCATTGATAACCCCAATCTTACTTTCATCGATATCAAAGGCACATGCCACTTCACCGACGACATTATTCCAACGATTATAGTTCATTAAAGCACGACCCAGGTTACCTGCACCAACAATGATGATTTTCTCGTTGTAGGTTCCTCCTAAGTGGCCTTCAAAGGTTTCGATGAGTGTTTCAATGTCATAACCATATCCTTGTTTGCCCAGTGTTCCAATGAAGGAAAAATCACGACGAATGGTGGTTGGTTCCACATCGATAAAACTGCCTAATTGATTAGACATAATCCGATCAATGCCTAAACTTTGTAATTTCTTGAGCGCTTTTAAGTATAACGGATAACGCTGCATGGTTGCTTTTGGTACTTTTCTCTTATTCATAGTATCACCCTCTTGTGATATTGTATCACAAAGGTTTTCGTATGTGAATAATTTAGCAACTTTAGTGAAAAGAAATGAATAATTCACACGAAGAAACCAAGATTTACACTGTGATTTCGCTTCTTAAACGCAGTCCTGGGTTCACTTTAACACTTAAATCTGCGAATAGTCCGGCTTCATAATAATGGTAAGCTGCAGCACCAATCATTGCTGCATTGTCGGTGCAGTATTGAAGTGGTGGAATACTTAATTGAATGTGAGGGTACTGGTTCATCAAGGCTTCACATTGTTGTCTAAGAAAAGTATTAGCACTCACTCCTCCCGCTACAATAACGTGGCGAGGTTGATAGGTTTGAATGGCTTGGTCTAATCGTGAGATTAACTGGGATATCGCGACACTTTGAAAGGAAGCACACATGTTTTCCACATGGATAGTTTCATTTTTTTGTGTCGCATTGTGAATCAGGTTGTTAAAATGGCTCTTGATTCCACTGTATGAGAAACTGGATGAATCTAGTTTTAAATGTGGAAGTGGATAAGTGACTTCCCCTCTTTGCGCAAGCCGATCAATGTTTGGTCCTGCTGGATAATCTAAATGCAGTAATCGCCCCACTTTATCAAATGCCTCTCCAATCGCATCATCTTGGGTTTGGGCTACGATAGTAAAGTCCAGTGGACCTTGCATCATTACCAGTTCAGTATGCCCACCAGAGACAACTAACGCAAGACATGGATAACTTAAAGCAGACACAAAGGCATTCGCATGAATGTGACCTGCC
Source organism: uncultured Erysipelothrix sp. (assembly GCA_964432505.1). GTDB lineage: Bacteria > Bacillota_I > Bacilli_A > Erysipelotrichales > Erysipelotrichaceae > UBA6182. The sequence goes on along the minus strand of CAYSNT010000035.1, from coordinate 487 downwards.
AAGTGGTTTACTGCTATAAGAGGTTTATTTAAGGCATATGCAAGTGTCTTAGCCGCTAGTGCGCCGATATGCAGTGATCCTACTAATCCAGGTCCTACCGTAAAAGCAATCGCAGCCACATCATTCCATGAAAGTTTAGATTGATGAAGGGCTTCTTCTATGACTAAGGATATCACTTGAATATGCAATCGACTGGCTAACTCTGGCATGACCCCTTTATACATTTGATGATCTTTGATTTGTGACTGGGTTACTTGACTCAGAAGTTCATTTCCATTGCGTACAAAAGCCACTGAGGTTTCATCACAGCTGGTTTCTATAGCACATAGGATCACATCATGGCTCATCGTATCTCATCTCCAATCCATCTTCATCTGGATATTCATAATAACCTTTTCGTCGTCGTATTTGTTTAAATCCACATTGGGTGTATAAGTGAATTGCTGATGTATTGGAAGCTCTTACTTCACAAAATATCGTCTTAATG
>CAYSNT010000034.1:0-9026 GCA_964432505.1 uncultured Erysipelothrix sp. | reverse complement strand
CAAGTGAGGTCGTTCCCATGTTATTTTCAAAATCTGTAGGTATCGATTTAGGTACCGCCAATATCTTAATTTACGTTAAAGGACAAGGAGTGGTTCTTGATGAACCTTCTGTTGTGGCTTTAGACGCCGAAACCAAAAAATGTTTATCCGTAGGTCAATCCGCAAAAGATATGTTAGGTCGTACACCTGGTCGTATCATGGCAGTTCGTCCACTCAAAGACGGTGTTATTGCTGACTTTGAAGTCACCGAGATTATGCTTCAACATTTCATTCGTAAACTTAAACTTAAAGGGATGTTTTCACGTCCTACGATTTTAATCTGTTGTCCTTCTAACATTACCTCAGTTGAGCGTAATGCGATTCGTGATGCAGCTTATCGTGCTGGTGCGAAAAAAGTGTACATTGAAGAAGAACCTAAAGTAGCCGCGATTGGTGCTGGGTTAGACATTTCAAAACCGAATGGAAACATGGTTTTAGACATTGGTGGGGGAACCACCGATGTGGCTATTCTTTCCTTAGGTGAAATCGTAACTTCCACATCGCTTAAGATTGCTGGTGATAAACTGGATCGTGACATTATTAAATACATCAAAGAATCCTATAAACTACTCATAGGTGATCGTACGGCTGAAGAAGTGAAGAAACGCATTGGTACCGCATGGCGTGGTTCTACTCAAGAAACGATGGACATCAGTGGTCGTGACTTAGTTACAGGTCTTCCACACACCATCACAATGAATTCAGAAGAAACAGAACTTGCGATGCGTGAATCCTTACAAGACATTATACGAGCATGTCGTACGGTGCTTGAACAAACGCCACCAGAATTATCTGCAGACATTGTTACTCGTGGTGTTGTCTTAACTGGAGGAGGAGCATTATTAAGAGGGATTGATGAACTCTTAATGAATGAACTTAACGTTCCGGTTTATATTGCTGAGAATGCCTTAACCTGTGTTGCGGAAGGCACAGGAATCATGTTAGAAACATTATCTAAATAAAATAATAACCTCATGAACATTGTAATCATGAGGTTTTCTTTAGGAATTAAAGGGTCTTTCTCTTATGTTAAGACATAGGAGGGATTATGAGTGATTATGAATTAATTCAAAAGGCGTATCAATGCAAAAGTAAAGAAGAGGGATTACACTATTATACTCAAGTTGTGCATCATCAAGCACAGAACATGTCACTAAGTCAGCTAAAGATGGAGTGTGTCTCTTTCATTAATCGACTTCAAAGACAAAACATGAAGATGGAACATTCATTGAATGTTGGGGATGTTTGTTACATTGATTATGGTCCCATGTATCAATATGAAGCTGGTTATCAGCATTTTGGGATTGTGTTAAAACTAGCTCATTATAAAGCCTTTGTGGTGCCACTTACTTCCAATACAACAACTCATCAAAGTGATAAAGACCATGTCTTTAAAGTAGGACTCATTGAAGGACTGACTAAACATTCGATATGTTTTTTAAATGATGCGAAATTCATTAACACCTCAAGAATTATTGATGTGTATGGTCATTTATCTGTTCATGATGAGCGTTTTATTCAACTTAGACGTAAAGTTTTTGAAACAATCTTTGGGTGATATGGTATTCTATACCCATGAATAAACTAAACCAATATAAAAACAAAATATGTGTCCTGCTTGTGTCAGGAGGCCCAGATTCTATGGCTTTAGCTCATATGGCTGTCGCTTCCTCACTTCAGGTTATCTTAGTTAGTGTTAACTATCATAAACGTAGTACTTCACATCATGATATCGAAGTGGTTCAAAAGTTTGCGAATGAGTATCATCTACCATTACATGTGTTTGATGCTTATGATTTAGAAGGTAATTTTCAAGCAAAGGCACGAGATTTCAGATATCAAAAAGCGCTTGAAGTAGCACAAGAAATGAAAGCGGATGTGATTATGACCGCTCATCATATGGATGATCATCTTGAAACGTACTTATGGCAACTTAAACGTAATCATAAACCACTGTATTATGGAATAAAACCCACTACCTGGCTTCAAGAGTTTGAATTAGTACGCCCATTGCTTGAGTTAAGTAAACAAGACCTCATTCACTACAATCAACTTCATAATATTACCTATGTGATTGATGAATCCAACCAACAACCTATATATACACGTAATGTAATTCGACAAACTCTTTTGGAAATGAGCGAGGAAGAGAAACAAAACCATCTTAAAGCGCTTAATGAAGCAAATCATCAACTTGAAACAATGATGAGATCGTTTCAATCTCATATTACTGATCAAGGTATCGAAGTGATGTGGATTAAAACCCTATCTTTGGATGAGCAACACCGTTGTTTACGTTTTTTCTTGAATCAACATAAAGCCATTAAAGCTTCTGAAGATGCATTGAATCAGTTTGTGCATCATCTTGAGCATAGTGATTATCATCAATTTTTCTCGCCGGTTTATCTAATGGTTCATCGAGGGTGGATAAAAATCTACAAACCAACACCTCCGCTTCACATCAAATGTCACTCAATTCAAGAACTTCAAAACATTAATACCGAAGCTTTTAAATTTGACTTAAAGTCCATTCACTGTATGTTTATTGATTCTGATTTTCCTGTTACCTTAAGATACGCGAAACCGAAAGATCGGATGCAGATTAAAATCGGACGTAAGAAAGTGTTTAATTGGTTAAGTGAGAAAAAAATTCCACGAATCATGCGCCAGACTTGGATGGTCATAGAAAACGCAGAAAAGCAGATTATTTATGTGAAAGGTTGGGGTGCTGATATGGTTCATAGGACTAACATTCACCCTTAATATGTGATAAAATAAGACGAACGCGGAGGAATTATGACACAAATTCATAAAGACATTAAACGTGTATTCGTGGATGAAGCATCCATCATTGCACGCTCAAAAGAACTTGGAAAACAAATCAGTGAAGACTATGAAAAAGAAGGCAAGAATCCACTGCTTGTAGCAGTACTTAAAGGTTCTATCCCTTTCATGGCTGAGCTCATGAAACATATCACCATAGATGTGGAAATGGATTTCATGGCAGTCTCCTCTTATGAAGGAACTCGCTCCATTGGGGATGTCAAAATCCTTAAAGACTTAGATCGTTCGATTAAGGGACTTGATATCTTATTGGTTGAAGACATTGTGGATACAGGTCGTACCATTGATCAAGTTGTTCAACTGTTAATGAACAAAGGAGCAAGAGAAGTGAAGATTGTTTCCTTGCTTGATAAACCAAGTCGTCGTGTCTTGGAAATGAATGCTGACTACATTGGCTTTACTATTGAAGATGCCTTCGTAGTTGGATTTGGATTAGATTTTAATGAAAAGTATCGTAATTTACCGTACATTGGTGTCTTAAAAGACGAACTTTACCAATAAACTTGACTCTTTGAAAGGAGAATAAGGATGAATAAAAATCGCTTTTTCAATCTCATTCCTTGGATCATCGTGTTACTTGCGGTGATCAGTATTTCATCAATACTGAACACACCAACTGTAAAACGTTTGAATTATAACGAATTTAATTCCCTTGTGGAACGTGGTGTCATTACTGAAATCAGTGTGTCTGTAGCCAATGTGGTTGTGGATGTGCGTGGTACCTACAAAGAAGGTGATCAAACCATTACCTTCGTTTCACGTATTCCAAATACTGAACAATCCACCAATAACTTAGTGGAACGTTTACAAACCTCAGGGGCGATTGTGACGATTGTCAACCCGTATGAATCCAATGCCTTTGTGGATGCCTTGATTCAAATCGTACCCTTCTTATTGTTTGGTGGATTTGCTTTCTTCTTACTCACACGCATGAATGGCAGCAACAACAACAAGGCCTTCGAATTTGGACGTTCTAAAGCCCGTTTAGAAGGCAACATTCGTGTTCGTTTTGATGATGTTGCGGGTGCTGATGAAGAAAAAGAAGAAATGGTTGAACTCATTGAATATCTTAAAAACCCTAAGAAATTTGTTAAGATGGGAGCACGCATTCCTAAAGGGATTCTATTGTCTGGGGCTCCAGGTACTGGTAAAACCTTACTAGCTAAAGCGGTTGCGGGAGAAGCAGATGTTCCTTTCTACTCCATTTCTGGTTCTGACTTCGTTGAAATGTTTGTAGGGGTTGGAGCAAGTCGTGTCCGAGACATGTTTAAGAAAGCTCAAGCCACGGCACCATGCATCGTCTTCATTGATGAAATCGATGCGGTGGGTCGTCAACGTGGGACTGGTTTAGGTGGTGGACACGATGAGCGTGAACAAACTCTTAACCAACTTCTTGTTGAGATGGATGGTATTGGTGAGAACACAGGTGTTGTGATTATTGCGGCAACCAACCGACCTGACGTACTGGATCCTGCTTTATTGCGTCCTGGACGTTTTGATCGTCAAATTACAGTTTCACTTCCTGATAAACGTGGGCGTCATGCGATTTTGAAAGTACATGCGCGCAATAAGCAAATGGCAACTGACATTGATTTAGAAGGATTAGCTCGTCGTACTCCAGGATTCTCTGGAGCAGACTTAGAAAACGTCCTTAATGAAGCAGCTATCTTAGCTGTTAGAGATAAAAAAGATGTGATTGAAATGCACCATCTTGATGAAGCGGTTGACCGAGTCATGATGGGGCCTGCGAAGAAATCACGTAAATATTCAGAACGAGAAAAATACCTTGTGGCTGTACATGAAACAGGTCATGCGGTTATTGGATTACTTGTGGAAGAAGCTGATATGGTACAAAAAGTCACCATCATTCCTCGTGGAATGGCGGGCGGATACAACTTGATGACGCCTAAAGAAGAACGTATGATGGCGACGAAGTCTGACTTAATGGCTAAGATTACTGGACTTTTAGGTGGTCGTGTGGCAGAGGAAATTGTACTCAATGAAATCTCAAGTGGCGCATACAATGACATTGAGCGAGCCACTAACATTGCCCGTGATATGGTCATGAGCTATGGGATGAGTAAATTAGGACCAATCCAATATGAAAAATCAGGTGGTAATGTGTTCTTAGGACGTGATTATTCATCTTCACGTAACTATTCAGGACAGATTGCCTTTGAGATAGATAAGGAAGTTCGTGCGATTATTGATGGATGTTATGAAAAAGCGAGAGAATTGATTGCGAACAATCGTCCACTCCTTGATCGTATTACAGAAGCTTTAATGGAATATGAGACCCTCACTCATGAACAAATCATGAAATTGTTTAAAAACGAGGAAGAAGCAGTTCAAGGATAAATGAAGTCCCCTTTCACAAGGGGATTTTATCGCGAAAGGAAAGGTGACATGATGAAGGATCATCTCGTAAAAGCATTGGCTCATCAAGGCAATATTCGTTTGATGGCAGTGAACAGTAAAGAAAGTGTCAATCATCTTGTGACACTCTTTGATTTGTATCCAACTTCAGCAGCAGCTTTAGGACGGTTCATTTCCATAGGGTACCTCATGGGGGGATTACTCAAAGCCAAGGAGGAATCCATTTCCGCAACACTTAAAGGATCCAATGAAATTAAACAATTGGTCATGGTGGCAACCAGTGAGGGAACCATCAAGGCAACTATCTCACATCCACATGTGACTATGGTTCATCCAGTGACCGGTAAGCTTGATGTGGGCGGGGCTATTGGGGAAGGGACGTTAAGTGTTGTTAAAAACTTAGGGCTTAAGCATAACTTTGCTTCTACTGTGGATTTAACAACATCAGAAATTGGAGATGATTTTACCACATACTTTGCGACTTCTGAACAGATTCCTACTGCCATTTCTGTGGGTGTTTTAGTGAATGAAGATGGCAGTGTAGCAAGTGCAGGTGCTCTAATGATTCAACTCATGCCAGGGCATGATGAAGCAGATATTCAGATGGTTGAACATGTGTTAGAAAACTTAAAACCAATTTCCACTATCTTATTGGAAGAACCTTCTGTGGAAAACTTAGTGATTGCGTTGTTTGAGGATACCCAAATCTTAGAAACCAAAGACGTGTCGTATGCGTGTGATTGCTCTTATGATCGTATGAGAAAAGGATTATCTCTCATAGACATGGTAGACTTAAAAGACATCATTCGAGAAGATCAAGAAGCTCACATTGAATGTCAATTCTGTAGGAAAGAATACCATTTCTCATTAGAAGACTTGATAGAGATTAAGAAAGAAAAAGAATCCGTGCATGAATATAGGCTCAATTAAACTTAAGAATAAAGTGATTGTTGGGCCAATGGCAGGTGTCAGTGATCGATCTTTTAGAACCTTACTTCATCGCTATGATCCAGCCTTAGTCTATTCAGAAATGATTTCGGATAAAGGGATTCTTTACAAGAATCAGAACACCTTAGACATGTGTGTGAAAGATCAAAATGAAGGATTAGTGGCCATGCAATTGTTTGGTCGTGAGATCAAGGACATGCTTGTGGCTGCACGTTATCTTAATGATCATAGTGCATGTGATATCATCGACATCAATATGGGATGTCCTGTCAGTAAAGTAGTTAAAACCAATGGTGGTGCTTCGTTGATGAAAGAAGAAGATCATGCAGCAGAACTGGTCTATGCGATAAAAAAAGTGATCACAAAGCCTTTAACGGTAAAAATTCGTAAAGGTTGGGATCATCAAAGTGTGAATGCCATTTCCATGGCTCGCAAGTTAGAAGCAGCTGGTGCAGATGCTTTAGCCATTCATGGGCGTACACGCTCAGACATGTATTCCAATGAGGTGGATTTAAACATCATTAAGAAAGTTAAAGAAGCCTTAACTATACCAGTCATTGGCAATGGAGACATTACCAGTGTAGAGAAAGCAAAAGACATGTTTGATCAAACCGGTGTTGATGCGATCATGATTGCTCGTGGGGTGTGGGGACAACCATGGTTTGTGAAGGAGATTATTGAAGGATTAGAAGGGCGTACCTTCACGATTGATGTCAATGAACGTTTCACAGTTTTTCTTGAACACATTCATGCGATATGTCAAGATAAAGGTGAATACATTGGAGTAAGAGAAATGAGAACCCATGCGGCAATGATGTTGAAGGGTTTACCTCATTCTTCCCAAGTTAAAAATGCATTAGTAAATGCACAAACGAAAGATGAAATGATTCACATTATGGAATCATACTTAATGAAAGGATTAGTCTTATGAGTGAACATCATTTAAATGATCAAGAAATCGTTCGTCGAGAGAAGATGAACCAATTAAAGGAACAAGGCATTGATCCTTTTGGGAAGGCATTTAAAAAGGATGCTTATTCTAAAGACATTGTGTCTCGTTTTCATGAGCTAGACAAAGCAGCCATTGAGGCTGTGGAGTTAAGTGAGAAAACCTTTACCTTAGCAGGTCGAATCATGACCAAACGTGTCATGGGTAAAGCGGGATTCTTTCATCTTCAAGACCAAGAAGGTCAAATTCAAATCTATGTGAAGAAAGATGTGGTGTTAGAAGATACATTCCACTATTTTGAACATGCGGATTTAGGGGACATTGTTGGGGTACAAGGGTATGCTTTTAGAACCAATCATGGTGAACTGTCCTTGTTTGCAACATCCATCACGCATCTTACCAAAGCACTTAGACCTTTACCAAGTAAATTCCATGGTTTAGAGGATAAGGAAGAAAGATATCGTCGTCGTTATGTGGACTTGATCATGAATCAAGATTCCTTTGAAATTGCTCGTAAACGTCCTAGAATCATTAAAGCCATGAGAGAATACTTTGATTCCATTGGATGTGTTGAAGTAGAAACCCCTGTATTAACCCCAATTTTAGGTGGAGCTGCAGCTCGACCGTTTGTGACTCATCACAATACGTTGGATATGGATTTCTATCTTCGTATTGCGACTGAACTTCCTTTAAAACGATTGATTGTGGGTGGATTTGAAGGAGTGTATGAAATTGGACGTCTCTTCAGAAATGAAGGGATGTCTCCAAAACACAATCCTGAATTCACGACCATTGAAGCATACATTGCTTATTCTGATATGCAAGGCATGATGGTGGTCATTGAAGACTGTTTAGAATACATCGCGAAACAAGTCAATGATTCTACGGATACGCCTTGGAATGATAAAGTTATCTCTCTTAAAGGACCCTTTAAACGTATTCACATGGTGGATGCGATTAAGGAAGCCATTGGAGTGGATTTCTTTGAAGTTAAAACCACTGAAGAAGCATTAGCACTTGCAGATAAACATGGTGTCAATGTGCAAAAACATCAGCGTTCTTATGGACACATCGTTAACTTGTTTTTTGAAGAATTTGCGGAAAGCACACTCATTCAACCTACCTTTGTCTTTGGACATCCATTGGAGATTTCTCCACTAGCAAAGATTGATGAACATGATTCACGCTTTACACAACGCTTCGAATTGTTCATTGATGGTCGTGAATATGCCAATGCCTTCTCAGAACTTAATGATCCAATTGATCAGAGAAAGCGCTTTGAAGCCCAAGTTAAAGAAAAAGAACAAGGTAATGCGGAAGCCTCTGAAATGGATGTGGATTATGTGGAAGCATTGGAATATGGCATGCCACCTACGGGTGGATTAGGGATTGGAATTGATCGATTGGTGATGTTATTGACCAATCAAGAGACCATTAGAGAAGTCATCTTATTCCCACATATGAAGCATAAATAAGTATTATTGCATTCATAAGTGACTTGAGTAAAGGGAGTTTGATGATCAAATATAATGAGATATCCATATTCCAACTCAGTGGACACATAAGTTTTTAAGGATGTGTTTTCATGCTAAAATTAGAAGCTAGAAATGGCTTCTTTTTGCTAGAAGGAAAGCTGCTAAAAAAACTAATAACTAATAAAATAATGTTAATAGATTGAGACTAACGTCAGAGTTATATACCTTAATTTTTCATGACACATCTATTTGTAGATAATTAGTTTAAGAAACATGTCTTTTCGTGATAGCTAACCAATTAAAAATATGTCATTTCGTGATTATTTAAACTATAATAACTTGTCTTTTCGTGATTGACGTAGTGTTGTTAGTTTGAGGTGAGATAATGTTAAAAA